>NZ_WAJT01000003.1:300000-511683 GCF_009650605.1 Labrenzia sp. CE80 | reverse complement strand
TAAAAGATCAGCGTACCTGCGTAACTCTCACTTAAAACACTCAGCCACATAAGCAACCAAGCATCCGCAAGAACAACGCCGTCCACGCTTCCCTTCCTTCAATACAAATTGTCAAAGAACACTGGACCCGAAAGCCCAGTTTGGTTTTCCCGTGCCACCCGAAGGCGTTTTCCGAAGAACCAGATGCCTCAAATGAGGCCTGAAGTGGAGCGCCTTATCATCGAACCGAAGCCCGCTGTCAACACTCATTTTCAGTAATTTTGGACGCAGTGTCCGTCCGCCAGCGACGTTGCCGCCGTCGATGAACGTGGTTATAGGTCCACTCCCCTAAACCGTCAACGACTAAATCCAAAAAAAACAAACTAAATAAAAATTCAAAACAACAATTGTGGACAAAAAGGAAAAGAACGAGGAAGAAGGCAGCAAAACCCTACGTAATTCAATGAGATGCGAATTGGGTCGTCATTCTTCGGCGGGGGTCCTTGGGCCGATCTCGGCTCCCGATCCGGTTGCCGGCAAAGGAAATGACCGAAAGGCTATCTAGCGCGTGAGCGCCAGCGCCGAGCCAAGGCCACCGGCGGCTGCGATGCTGCAAAGCCCCTTTGCTCCTTCCACCTCGTGCTGAAGCTCATGAACGAGCCTCACGGCCAGGATTGCGCCCGACGCGCCGATCGGGTGTCCCCGGCCAAGGGCGCCTCCGGAACGGTTGATCCTGTCTTCGGGCCAGCCCAGCGCGGCCACCGTGGCCATGGCCTGAACCGCATAGGCTTCCATCAGCTCCAGGCACTCAAAGTCCTCAGGTCTCTTGCCGAGCCGCATGAGCAGGGTTCGCATGGCGTCAATCGGCACGCGTGCGGTGTCTTCGGGCGGGCCGCCCCGAGAGACCCCGTCCAAAATGACCGTCCGCACAAGACGGGAGGCGGATGGGGTCAGGTCCTGCGTGAAATCTTGCTCGACCACAAGGACGGCTGCCGCGGCGTCTGCCTCGACGGCCACTGTCGCAGCAGAAACACCGGTCCTTCTATCACCTGCAAGGACCGGGGCCCTCAAAGCCGTTGCCTGTGTGAGCGGTCTGGCAAAGGCGTCCCACTCAAGGGGCGCCTCCGGCAGGATGACGAGCTCGGTAGGGCCTGGCGCCTGCTTTCTGACGGCCAGTGCTTTTGCGTGCGAGCAGACCGCGTAGTCGGCCTGGGCCTGCCGTGAAATCCCCAATTCCAGGGCCAATCTCGCGGCAGCCGCGGTCAGGTCCGGATCACGCTCGGGAAACGGCGCGAAGGCCGGACGGTCATAAGGAACCGGCTCTTGGTCCCTTGTCGCCGGACGATGCATCCGGATCGGCGCGCGGGAATAGCTCTCCACACCACCAGCAATCACACAACGTGCGGCGCCGGAGCGGACCAGATGAGATGCCATCAAGATGGCATCGAGGCCAGAGCAGCATTGAGTGTCGAGCGTCAGGGACGGGACACGATCTGGAAGACCTGCGCGCAAAGCTGCCAGCCGTGCAGGATTGCCGCCGCCATAGAGCGCATTGCCGAAAATGACGTGGTCCACAGCCTGCCTGCCGACCCCGGCATCCGCCAGCAGTGCCTCGATCACCGGCGCTGCCAGTTCGTCGGCCTGCAGGGCTCGGAAAGCCCCGCCGCGCGGGGCGACCGCCGTTCTACGCGCTGCCAGGATCAGAGGGTGTGCGGTCATTGGGGTCGCTCGGACTTCTGAAGCTCTGCCTCGAGCATCATCAGATCGATCTTTCCGCCAGGCGTCAGAGGAAGTTCGGAGTGAAACAGGAAAGCGCGCGGCGTTCTGGACCGCCCCAAGCGCTCCGCACAATGGCGACGAAGATCGGCTTCCGAGACAAGAGCGCCAGTCTCAAGACTTACGACCGCAACGAGCTCACTGCCGCGAATTGGGTCCGGCCGGGCAACCACGACTGCGAGCGCCACGCCTTCATGGGAGAGAAGCGCGTGTTCGACTTCTTCTGGGTAGATGTTCACTCCGGAGGTCACGATCATGCGCTTTTCCCGGCCGCTCAGGAACAGGAAGCCGTTTTCATCGAGGAACCCGCGATCGCCGACGGTCAGCCAGCCGTCCTCCCAGGCAATTTCGGACCCACCGCCGCAGATATAGCCGCCGAACAGCATGTCGCTCCGGGCCCAGATCAAGCCGGTTTCACCTGGCGCCAGCGCCTCGCCCCCACTGTTCCGGATGCTGAGTGATACACCTTCGGCGGCACGACCAACGGAACCGGACGGGACATTGTCCTCCGGTGTTGCAACGGTCAGGAAGCTCATTTCCGATGCGCCATAAAACTCGACCAACCGGGCCGCCGGAAAGACTGCTGCCATGGCGATCCGGTCAGCGTCGCGCCATTTCGCCCCACTCGCAAGCACGAGACGGAGGTTCGGGGCTGGGCCGGAACGCCGCAGCTCCCGGGCGACATAATGGATCTGGGTCGGCGTCGCATAAAAGACCGCCGACGCGGATTGACGCAGACTTGTCGCCACCAGACGTGGATTGAAGCGCTCTGCCACATCCACCTGTGCCCCGGCGCAAAGACCCTGCACAGCGCCATAGAGATGCAGCGAATGCACCATATTGCCTGGAATGATGACCTGATCGCTCGCCGCGATGGAAAATTCACGCGCACTAACGCCGAAGCTCTCCAGCCACGACCGGTGCGAGCGGCAATAGCCCTTGGGCACGCCTGTGGAGCCGGAGGTAAAGCCGACATAGAAGGGATCTGCCTCATCCGGCCGATGTCGCGGCTCCTCTGACGGAGACCCCTGATCCGTCAATGCGGTCAGAAGATCGTCGAAGCTGTCCGCCTCCAGGATAAGTGCAGGCTGCACGGATTGATCGATCCAGGTGCGGCGCTCATTAGGCCAGTCGGGGTCAAAGACCATGGCAATGGCGCCTGATCTGGCAACTGCGAAAAAGGCAGCGAGCAACAGGACAGGGTCCCTCAGACACAATGCGACCCGCGCTCCTTTCGGAACGCGGGTCTGAAGGGCCTCAGCGAGAGCCAGAACCTCAGCGAAAAACGCCGCGCGTGTCCAAAGACGGCCCGAGCAGCTTATCGCGGGAGCCTGGGGATCAGACTTGACGAGGGCTTCAAGTGTCTCGCCAACAAATGCCATCCTAGTGCACCGAACTTCCGTCAGGCGCGCGACAGCAGTGCGCGTGGAAGTCCACGAGCAACCGTTTCCGCGACCACGGCCGTGATGGCGACCTTGATCAGGTCACCTGGAATATAGGCTGCACTGCCGATCGCCGCCGACATCAAGGGCAGATCGGCCATGAAGGCGGCGCCCGGAATACCGATCAGATACACAATGCCGATGCCGCCAACAGTTGCGGCGATGGCCGCCGCAGGCAAGACCCGCAAGGCGCCGGTCTTCTGCATGATCAGGCCTGCGACAAACGCGCCAATCGGCCAGCCGACAAGAAAGCCGACCGAAGGCGAGGCGAAAACGCCAAGGCCGCCGCGGCCGCCAGCCAAAAGCGGCGCGCCCAGAGCAACGAGAAACAGAAAAAGCAGCACGGCCAATGCACCGCGAACCGGGCCAAGCATGACACCGGCAAGCATGACGCCGAGCGTCTGCGCGGTGATCGGTACGCCGCCCATCACGGGGATTGCCACCTTAGGCAAGAGACCCAGTGCCGCGATCAACGCAGCGTAAAACGCAATCTGGACCAGGGAACGGTCGTTCATCATGTCTTCCTCATCAAGACGCCCTGAGGCGCGTTATCGTCTGCCCTTGGACCCCATCCGGGTCAGGCTTTGTCTTGGCGAAGTCCATCTGCCCCACCGCGGGCGCTCAATGCCTCGGCGACGTTTTCCGACATCGCAAGCGACTGCAGGAGGAACGGCGCCATCAGTCGCCAGCTCGTCCGCCTGCCGCTGCGCGCCTGATAGGCTTCGCGCAAGGAGGAATATACCGACAGCAACACGGGCGCAAACCGCAGAACCAGTGTGACCGCAAGTGCCGGTTTTCGCGGCGACATTCCGAACAGTCTCAAGGGAGCGAACAATGGCATCACCGCTTCCATCATGTCGTCCATGCGCGTCGTGATCGAAATAAGGTTCGCAAGCAGGACCATGACCACAAGCCGAAGAACGGCTGTAACGCCCTCGAGCCAACTGCCGGCGAGGACATGGAGAAGAAAGATGATGGCAACCAGCGAAACGAGCGGTTTCAAGGCCTTCAACTGGCGCAGGCCCTGCGGGCCCAGACTGCCGTAAAGCCCGACGACAACGATCAGCACAACACCCAGAAGGTGTGGATCGGAGATCGGAAAAATCAGCAGGCTTGCGACGGCAAGACACAGCAGCTTCAAACGGACCGGGCAACGATGGAGCCAGCTTTGACCTGGAAGATAGAGGGAGATCAAGGTTGCAGGCCCTCCGGGTCGCGCGCTGCACGCTGCTCTAGATCTGCTTCGTAGGCCGGAAGGACGTCACCTGGCACACTGTCCATGCGTATCTTGCCTTCATCCACCCAAAGCACCCGGTCAAAATTCCTCAACAGGTCGAGATCGTGGCTAATCATAACGATTTTCTGGTCGAGTTCGGCGAGCTTCCGCTCGATCCTCTTGGTCGCCAGTCCATCCAGCGAGGACATGGGCTCATCCAGAATCAGGAGTTTTGGCTTCATTACGAGAACCGCCAACAGACAAATGAGCTGCTTCTGCCCCTCGGACAAATCGGCGAACGGTTTTTCAGCCAAAGGCCCACAGTGATGGCGGTCCAGAAACGCAAGAGCCTGAGTGCGAGCCTCGGCCCTGGCAACACCCAGCTGCGTCAGGCCGAAAGCAATCTCTTCCTCGACGGTCGGGAAAATGGCCTGATGGTCCGGATTCTGAAACACGAAGCCAACATAGCGCGGTAGCTCTTCGCGCCAGGCTTCAGTCGAAACGTCGAACATGCGCACCTCGCCTCCGGTGGGCATACGCAGGCCGTTCAAAAGACGCACGAGGCTGCTTTTACCAGATCCATTCAGCCCGACGATCCCGACCCGCGCTTCCTGCAGGGACAGAGAGATGTTCTGAAGCACCGTCCGGCCCTCAAGCTCCAGCGAAACATTTTGCAGCACCGCATATGGCTTGTCGGCGGCGTCGAAGTCCGCAGCAATGACCGCTTCCTTCGACTTGGTGTCTTTGTTTTTTCGGGTCCAGAACGCCATTTTCCATCCGGTTCTATCCGGTTGATCAGCCGCAGGCAGACGGTTGCTCACCAGTTTGCCTGCTTATTGACGCAGACCAAGGCAATGTCAAAGAAAGGCTGCGGCGACTATCCAACCGGCGACGCCCTGAACCGCTCTCCAGGGTCAGATGTGCGGGCCCAGTCAAGAAGCTCCAAGGCCCTGCGAAACTCGATTTCGCCGACGATCGAACCAAAAGTCACGCGCATATAAGGCTTCACGCCTCGATCTGAGACCTGAAAGTATCTTGACGACAGCGCTGCGACGCCCTGATGGGCCAAATTTGCCTCAACCACACCGGGATCAACGCCCTCAGGAAGACCCAACCAAGCGAAAACCTTGTCAGCTGCTCCTTGCAAACGGGACGTGCCTAGAACCGTGGAAGCCAATTCGTAACGTATGGCGTTGGCCTTGCGCTTTTCGGCGAGCGTGCGCTTGAGGGTTCCGTCGCGTACCCAACCCGAGATCAATTCCGCGGTGATGGGCGACGCCATCCAGGTGCTTTCGCCAATCAGGTTTCGAACCGAGTTGCCATATTCACGCGGCACATGAACGAAACCAACCCGGCTTCCAGGCGAAATGAGCTTCGAAATGCTTGCGATGGAGGCCGTGAGTTCCGACGCCAATGCCCCAAGGGCGGGCAGCTTTGTTTCGACGAACGGCGTGTAGGGATCGTCTTCAATGATTTTCAGTCCGAACTCACGCGCAACCGCAACAATCGCCTCCCGCTCGGCCAGGGTCATCGTGTGGGTCGTCGGATTGTGCATGTTCGGCATCAGGAAGACGCCTTTGACGTCCTGGGTCCTTGCAGCTTCTGCCAGAGACGCGGGATCCATGCCAAGAAATTCTCCACTCGCCGCCCGCATCAGCGGAATTGGCACCAGTTTCAGGCCAAGATGCGGCGCTGAATTCAGGATCGAAGGATAGGTGAACTCGTCGACGGCCACTGCATCACCCGGACGAAAGAGCGCCTGAAGCAGGATCTGGATCCCATGCTGGGCGCCGCAGGTCAGAGCGATGTTGGAGGGGTCGGCCGTAAGATGAAACAGATCGAACAGCAACGCTCCCGTTTCCCTGTGGCTGGCAAGGCCTTCGGACGGCACGAAGCCGTTCAGCCTGTCGATGCCAGGGGTCCTGGCGAGCCGTGCAAGCCCCTTGCTCAAGTCCGGATTAAGATGCGGATAAGCAAAATTCCGGGCCAGATCGAGATCCGAGCTCCTGTCCTCGCGCGGGATCAGCGGCGACACATCCATTTCTTCGGGCGCAACGTAGGTTCCCCGCCCTGTTTCACCGCGCAAAAGTCTCCTGCGTTCAGCTTCTCGATAGGCGCGCGTGACAGTGCCGAGGGTAACGCCCAGCTGGTAGGCCAGCTCCCTTTGCGGCGGCAGACGTTCGCCGACAGCAAGTGCGCCGGAGCGTATGTCTGCCTCGATGGCATCTGCAACGGCCAGATAGATCGGCCCGGAGGCCATGCTGAGATCAGGGCACCATATTGTCATGACTACAATAAATACATTGACCTAATATATCGATCAAGTAATAGCTTTTTGGCGATCTAATTGTATCTATTGTAGCGAAATCATGAATCTCTCGACTCTCGCCGCCTTCGCCCTCTTCGTAGCGGTCATGACCGGAACGCCCGGTCCGGGCAATCTGACCTTCATGGCAATCGGAGCAACGTCAGGCTACCGAACCGCTTTTCCCGTGATTGTCGCCTCGCAGCTGGGATCGCTTGTGCTGAATCTCTGCGTCGCTTTTGGTCTGGGACAGGTGATGGCCGAGGGCGGCCCGCTGGTGACAGTCTTCAAAGTGTTGAGCATGACCTACATGGCCTATCTCGCCTGGCGCATCGTCTCCTTGAGCGTCAAACCGAAGGGCGACGTCCGCCTGCCGAGCTTTTGGGAAGGGATCCTTATCCATCCTCTCAGCCCCAAGACATGGGCCATGAGCCTTGTTGCGTTCACGACCTTTTTCGCCGGCAATGGCCTGGCACTTGGGGAGAACGCGGCGCTCCTGACCGGCGGTTTTCTCATCGGCGGCACAATCGCCCATTCCATCTGGGCCCTCGTCGGGGTCTCTATCCTCGCCATTCTGGGCGATGGCCCAATTCTGCGCGCGACGACCATCACCATGGCTGGCGGGATGCTCGCAGCGACAGCCTGGGCGATGCTGCTTTAATATCTGACCTTCCGGCGCTCTTCGTCCGCCGCCTTGCGCGCCAGCATCACCCGCAGCTCACGTCGCCACTTGTCATCCAGATCGGCCCCACCGGAACCAACCCGGTCCAGGCCAATGTCGGCGAGCGCGCGGGTCGGGAGCTGAGGGGCGACCTGGTTGATGCGGCCCGGTGAATTGCGAACACCGAGGAACTTCCGCAAAAGGCCCCATATTTTGGACAAGAGGCGCAAAGGCAAAGCAGTAGCGCCCCGCCGAGCCGATCGGTTGGCGGTCATGTAACTAATTTCTCCAGTGCATTGATGATCTCAAGATGCCAAGGAACAGGCTTTTTCACCAACCGGTTTTGCGTTATCATGCATAAGGAGACCTTATGCGTATGACCCACCCCCTGCCCCCACTTGCCGCAATACGTGCTTTTGACGCTGCCAGCCGGCATCTGAGTTTTACCCGCGCCGCAGATGAATTGGGCATGACCCAGGCGGCGGTGAGTTACCAGATCAAGTTGCTGGAAGAAAAACTCGGCTTTGCGCTGTTTGTGAGAAAGCCGAGGCAGATCGAACTGACTGATAAGGGCAAGCGCCTGGCAGGCCGCATCACATGGGCGTTTGAGGAAATCCGGCAGTCGTTCGATGAAATTCGCGAGGAAACCGCCAACACGCTGATTGTCTCCAGCAACACCACCTTTGCCGTCAATTGGCTCGCGCACCGGATCCACGCCTTCGAGGCACAACACCCGGACCTCAATGTGCGGATCATTCCTTACGGGCCCGCTGCAAGCCCCGAATTCGACACCGCCGACGTTGTCGTCTCGGCCTGCTATCCGCCGCCACCGGACTGGACCAGTTACGCCATTGTTCGAGCGCAATTCAGTCCCATGCTGAGCCCAGCGCTCGCTGAAACGATCGGCGGCGTCAAAGCGCCCACCGACATTCTGAAATTACCAATCATAGATGCACGCGACCCTTGGTGGGGCATCTGGTTCAAGGCAGCTGGGATTCCGGAGGTCAAGCTGGACCATCTACCGTTTTCGCGGATGGGCTCTCAAGCCCTTGAAGCGAACCGTGCCATTGCCGGGCAGGGAGTTGCGATCCTCACGCCATATTTCTGCAGGGAGGCATTGGCACAGGGCCTTCTTATCCAGCCGTTCGGCATTCTGGCCGAGGTGCCAGACGAAAAGTGGTCACTCTGCTACGCGCCAACTCTCCGGAACACGCGTAAGGTTCGCCTGTTCCGGGACTGGGTTCTCGCGGAGTTGGAAAAAGACAAAGCTGCCGAACAGGCTGCCTGACGTCAGCTGCTCACTGCGGCAATGAGCTCGCGCACACGGTCGGCATTGTCTGCGGCAAGCTCGCCGTTTCTGTTCCAGAGCCCGTTCTCAAAGCCGATCCGCGCCTTGCCCCCATTGGATATCGCATAGGCCAGACAATCGGTTTCCCGGTGCCCGAAAGCGCATACACCCCAATCAAGTTCAAGCTCAATCGACGCGTCTGCCTTGGTTGCCAGAAACGCGTCGAGATCAGAGGGTGCACTTTCCTGCTGTTCTGCGTATCGTCCGAGCACAAAAAGCAGCTGATGCTCGTGGCCTTCAAAGACCCCCATCTCGACCATTCTATAGAAACGGCCAAGATCTTCCACGCTGTAGAGAATGTGTTGAACCGCAATGCCAGCTTCGCGAGTCCAGGAATAGAAGTCGCGAACTTCGCTTGAAGGGTCATCCGGGATCATTTCCCGCACCGCTATTGAAACAAACTCCGGAACAACATCATGGACCAGCTTGCGTTGCTCGGCCGGGCTATAGCGCCCAACGGCTTCCGTGGTGATCTGAACTGCCATCTTTGGCGCCTGCTTGCGCATCTCCACCAGAAGCTCACGATAAAGGCCTGCGTCTAGAACATGGGCGCCAGCGTCGTCGCGCACATGGGCATGCAGGCCCTCCGCCCCGGCCTCATGGCAGGCGACAGCGGTCGCGACGGTCTCGCCAATCGTCACGGGAAGGGCGGGATGATCGGCCTTGGTCCGGCGCGCGCCGTTGGGCGCCACCATGATCTTGGGCAGTGAATTCATGAAACTTAAAGCTCCTTCTTGAAGGCAACAGCCAATTTATCGACCACTTCGCCGATCTGTGCCTCAGTCATGATGAAGGGAGGAGCCAGAAGAATATGGTCTCCTCGAACACCATCGATCGTGCCTCCCATTGGATAGCAGGCCAAGCCGGCTTCGAACGCAGCCTTTTTCAGTACCTTGTTGACGCCCCGCTTCGGATCGAACGGTGCCTTGGTATCACGATCTTCGACAATTTCTATGCCCCGAAACAGACCACGGCCGCGAATGTCGCCAACATGCGGATGCTGGCCGAACGCATCCCGCAAAGCTTCGTCCAGCAGATTGCCCAGCGGATTGACCTGATCGACCAATCCTCCAGTCAACTTCCTGAGCACCGCAAGCGATGCAGCACAGGCCGTTGGATGACCGATGTAGGTATGGCCATGCTGGAAAAAACCGGATCCGTTTTCGATCGCGTCGTAGATCTTGCCGGAACAAAGCATCGCGCCAATTGGCTGATAACCCGCGCCGAGGCCCTTGGCGATCGCCAAAATATCAGCAGTCACACCATCCTGCTCACAGGCAAAAAGCGTTCCGGTGCGTCCCATGCCGCACATGACCTCATCGAGGATCAGGAGGATGCCGTTGGCGTCGCAAATTTCTCGGATACGCTTGAAATAACCCTCAACCGGAGGCACGGCGCCCGCTGTCGCCCCGACCACAGGCTCGGCGACAAAAGCCATGACATTTTCAGGCCCCAGTCGCTGGATTTCTGTTTCCAGCTCATTCGCTACCCTCTGTCCGTAATCAAATGCGCTCTCACCATCTTCGCGTCCTCGGTACTCGTAGCAAGGCGAGATATGGGAGGTTTCGATCATCATGGGCGCGAAGGGTTCACGCCGCCAGGCATTGCCCCCGGTCGCCAGCGCACCCAAGGTGTTGCCGTGGTAGCTCTGCCTCCGTGCAATCACCCTGTGGCGACTCGCCTCTCCGATCTCGAGAAAATACTGACGGGCCAGCTTGAGCGCGGCTTCCATCGCTTCGGAACCACCTGAGACAAAATAAACCCGTTCAAGCCCATCCGGCGCATGTTCGATCAGAAGATCCGCAAGTTCCTCGGCAGGTTCGGAGGTGAAAAACCCGGTGTGTGCAAACGCAATTTTGTCGACCTGTGCCTTGATCGCCGCCGTCACATCGGGGTCACTGTGGCCAAGGCATGAGACAGCCGCGCCGCCCGATCCGTCAAAATATCTCTTGCCCGTGCTGTCGATCACATAGCAACCATCGCCTGCCACTGCGACGGGGGGACTGGCCTTCGTGTGGCGGGGAAATATGTGAGACATTGGGACTTTTCCTGACAGCAATCTTGATCCGGCCGCGCGATACGAGGCGGATTTTCAACATTCATGCCTAGCGTATCGGCAAATACCCCGCCATAGGCAATTGGACGCTGCCACAAGATCGTTGTGCGGCCTTGCCGAATTTCTTAACAAACCTCGGCATTGGCGCCGCTGATTTGCTTGAGCCTTAACCACATTTTTCATGACAATTTTAACTTTATAGCCGGAAAATAGGAGCTCAAATCTCCATTTCAAACGTGGTCTGCTTCATGGTTTCGCGTATCAGATCCATCATTATCATCAGCGTCGTTTCTCTCGCCCTTGCCGGGTGTGGAAGCGTTGCGGGCGTGACCGGGTTCGGCTGGATGACCGGATCCCATAGCGCGGTTGCCTATAACGACACGGCCTGGTGCGTGCCGCGCAAGTTGAAGAAGGTCCTCAACCGGGTCGCAAAGCGCTACGGCTCTGTCCAGGTTCACTCGACCAAACGCTGGTGGCTGGAAAACTGGTGGAAGGGAGGAGCGAAAGATTCCTATCACCTGAACTGCCGCGCAGTGGACTTTTCCGTCCGTGGCAGCCCGTCATCTGTCGTTGCCTTTTTGAAGGCACAGCCCGAGGTCGGCGGATACAAGCATTATTCTTCGGGCCACTATCACATCGACACCGGTCCCAGACGCACCTGGTAGGTCGCTTACTTCAGCTCGCCAAGTTCGAGGGACATTTCCCAGGCGACGGGATCGAACCCGATAAAGTTCTTGCCCTGCGCTTCAACGATCGGCCGCTTGATGGTTGATGGATTGTCGATCATCACCGCTATCGCACTTTGGGCGTCAGTCACGCTCTCCTTCACATCGTCATCGAGCTTGCGCCAAGTGGTGCCTTTTTTGTTTAGGACCGTGTCCCAGCCGAATTCTGAAACGAAAACAGCCAATTTGTCCACGTCGACACCTTCTTTCTTGTAATCGTGAAAGCTGTAGTCGACACCGGCTTCCTCCAGGAATTTCCGGGCTTTCTTGACAGTGTCGCAGTTTCGAATGCCATAGAGCTTCACAGCGCTCTCCATGTTCTAGATCTCTTTGAGGTGGACCTTTGCCGCTCCGCCAACAGCTTTCAAGGGCTCCTGCCGAAAGGCCGGGGAAAACCGGTCTGAGGAGCCGCACAGCTATGAGACCAGCTTGCCCGGGTTCATCAGTGCGTGCGGATCGGCAATCCGCTTGAACTCGGGCTGAGGCGCGTCGACCCTCTTCCAGCCCGCGTTGTCCAGAACATAGGTATGGGGATTGGAGACCTGAGCTCCGAGGGCTTCAATCCGCTCAATCACCTCATATAGCCGCTCGTCTGTCGAATAGCTCACAAGCGGCAGGGCAGAGCAGGTCACGCGGCCGAAACGCCGTTGAAACTCAAGGTGAAGCTGAACTTCATCACCAAACTCCGACGCCACCCGGTTCACGATCTCCAGATTGTTTTCGGGCAGAAACTTGACCTGCAGATAGGTTATGGCCGGATCGCGCTTCAGGGCATGCAGCGTGGTGTGGTTCCAGGTGTATTCATAAAGGGGTCCGTAAGTTCCGTGACCCTCAAAGGCTGCGCTTTCCGCCTCCTTTGCTCCCCGTTCAAAAACCACATCGCCATTGTGAAGCCGAGCGATCTCGGCCATCGCACCTGCCTGAGGTTCACTGACCATCACGATCGCCGCAGCTTTCCCCTTGGGCACGAGTTTGCCGACCCGTCCCAGCTTAGGCGGTATCTGCGGATCGAAGACCGACACGAGCTTTTTCGCAATGCCGTCCGCTTCGGTAAATGCCTGCCCGAAAGCCGCCGCCTCTTTAAGCGTCGGAAAGGCCACGATCCTCTCCGCCCAGGGGTGCGCAGGGGTCAAGGGAACCGTCACGGAGACAATGATCCCGTTGACACCATAGGCATGGAGCACTTTGCGCACATCAGACCCTTCGAGGGACATTACTCGGGGCTCTTCTTCAATGGTCACAACATCAACGGCAAGGACAGCGCCAGGATCGGACAGCTGGCCCCATGTGCAAGAGCCCGCTCCGGCAGCGCCGCCGGCGACAAACCCGCCGATTGTCGCCTGCTTCCTTGTTGAAGGGTAAAACCGCAGTTCCCAGCCCTTTGGAGCCAACGCCTTGTCGATTTCGAGCATGGTCGCGCCTGCCTCGAACGTCCCCATACCCGGGGAGAGCGCGATCACCCGATCCAGCGCTCCCATATCGAGAATGACACCGCCCTCAAGCGGCACTGCCTGACCATAGTTACCTGTACCACCGCCACGCACAGTGATCTTGCTGCGCGTTTTCGCGACAACCGCCGCGATTTTCATCACCTCTTCAATGTTCCGCGGCCTTGCGACCACATCTCCTCGACAGTCTTCGAGCTGACGCTTTAGCAGCGGAGAGAACCAGAAGAAATCACGACTCTTCAGGCGCAAGGTTGCCGCATCGTCGGCGATTTCAATTCCGCCGAGCTCTGCAATCAGTGCGGGCAAATAGTCCATTGGGATTTCTCCTGGGAGGGGCTTGCATCCGGGCGCAAGACGGTCAGAATCCGCGCAGCGTCTTCCAAAAGCAAGGCGTGCGCCAGATTTTGGTCCAGACCGGAAAGACACCTCCAGACAATGACCGCGAAGATGAAACGGCACCCGCCAGGTGCAGGCTCCATTGAACAACAGCTTCGTCTTTACGCCGGGCTGGTCCTGTTTGTTTTCGTGTCACTGCATTTTCTCAATCATGCGCTTGGCAATATTTCGCTGGCGGCCATGAATTGGGGGCAGGACCTTCGCTATTCCATCTGGCACTCAAAAATTGGCAGCTGGGTTCTCTATAATGCACTGACCACTCACGTCGCCCTGGCATTGTGGAAAATCGCAAGACGCAGAACATTCAAGATGCCCGTCTGGGAGGCTGTCCAGATCGTCCTTGGCCTTCTGATCCCTTACGTTTTGATCAAGCACATTGTCACCACACGCGGCGCAGAAGCCGCCTTTAATTCCTACATCGACTATCAACACACGCTTTCTGCTCTCTGGCCAAATCACGCCTTTTTGCAAAGCAGTCTTCTCGTTATCGTCTGGCTTCACGGCTGTATCGGACTGCACTACTGGCTGAGAATGAAGAGCTGGTATGCCGCAATCAGGGCTCCACTCTTCCTCCTCGCCGTCATGATTCCCCTGCTCTCTCTCACAGGCTGGATTTCCGCCGCGCGCCGGCTCGTCCTCGAAGGCCAAGTCAAAGTCAACATAACCGCAGCCCAGCAGGCCGAGCTTCTTACGATCACGGAAGCTGCGAGGGGCGTTTTCTATGCGATCGCAGCCGGGCTCGTTCTGTTTTTCATTCTACGCAAGATCGTAGACGCCCTGCGTCATCGCATTTCCATTCGCTATCTCGACACCCGAACGATCAAGACGGTTCCCGGTCCGACGCTTCTGGAGATCAGCCGGATGAAGGGCATTCCGCACATGTCGATCTGCGGCGGGCGGGCGCGCTGCTCAACCTGCCGAACACTTATCTTGTCGGGACAGGCTACGATCAAAGACCCGGGAAGCACCGAGGCTCAGGTCCTCAAACGCATCGGAGCCAGCAGCAATGTCCGGCTCGCCTGCCAGATTCGTCCGACATCCGACATGACGGTCCGGCCGCTGTTTTCCGCCGGGCGGGCCATCAGCGAGGAAGGCCTTCTGGATCGCTATCGCTGGGGCGTCGAACAAAAGATCGCAATCATGTTCATCGATCTGCGCGGCTTTACATCACTGAGCGAGGGCAAGCTGCCGTTTGACGTGGTGTTCATTCTCAATCGCTACGTCGACGGTGTTGTCCGCATCATCAATAAGAACGGCGGCATGGTCGACAAGATCATGGGCGACGGCATCATGGCCCTATATGGCGTCGAAACTTCCTTCGAAGCCGGGGTGCACTCGGCGCTGGCGACGCTTGCCGACTTGTCCGCGGAACTCACACGCGTGAATGACGATTTGGCCGGACATCTCGATGCCCCCTTGCGGGTTGCCGTGGGCCTTCACGGCGGGATCGCCATCCTTGGCCGGATTGGACTTGATGGCAAAAGCGGTGCCGCCTCCGGTCTGACAGCACTTGGAGATGTGGTCAATGTAGCGGCCCGGCTTGAGGGCGTTGCCAAGGAAGAGAACGCCATGGCTGCGATTTCACGTGAGCTATTGGAGGTCGCTGCGGTCAGCACAGGGGTCGAAAGCTCTCGCCGTTCGGTGGTTGTGCGCGGACGTCAGGCCGCACTGGAAGTGGTCTGCTTTTCGGACTTTGGGCCGTTTGAAGGCCAGACACAGACGCCAAGCGCCCCTTCCCAAGCACAAAACACCAGTCTCTAAAGGATCTTGAAAAAGAGACGCGCAAAGGGTCTCATTCTCGCGTCGGCCCTGATGCTTCGGCCACATCCACTCTCTTCACGCCGGAGGTGCCTTTGGCAACCCGCTATTCCCCAATCGAAATGCTGGCGAAACTCGTCAGCTTTCCAACTGTTTCCGATCGCAGCAATCTCGATCTGATCGACTTTGTCGAGACCTATCTAGCCGACAATGACATTGCCTCCACCCGTGTCTATGACGAGACCGGTCAAAAGGCAGCCCTTTTTGCGACCATCGGTCCTGGTGTGGATGGGGGTGTGGTGCTGTCAGCCCATACGGATGTGGTTCCGGTCGTCGGACAGGACTGGACGTCGGATCCCTTTGTTTTGCGTGAGGACAACGGAAGGCTTTACGGACGGGGCTCTGCCGACATGAAAGGGTTTGCCGCAAGCGTGCTCGCCGACGTGCCGAACATGCTGGAAGCAAACCTCAAGGCCCCTATTCACATCGCCCTTTCCTATGATGAGGAAGTTGGCTGTCTCGGTGCGCCACCGATGATCGACCGGATGCTTGAAGCGGGGCTGAAGCCGCGGTGTGTCATAGTTGGGGAACCGACCAACATGCAGGTCGTCACGGGCCACAAGGGCATCAAGGTGCTGAAGACCCGTATCCTCGGCCATTCTGTTCACTCCAGCCAGTTGGACCGTGGGGTTTCTGCAATCTCGGTGGCAGCCCGGCTAATTTCCTGGATGGATGCCCGCACCGCAGAGAACAAGGAACGGGCCGATCCGGACTGCGCCTTCGATCCACCTTACACGACGCTCCATTGCGGCACGATCAAAGGTGGCAGCGCCCATAACATCACGGCCGCTGAATGCGAGTTCGTCACGGACATTCGTCTTCTGCCGACCGAGAGCGGTGAAGAATGGGTCGCGCGGTACCTTCGCTTCGTCGAAGAGGACGTGCTCCCGGGCATGAAAGCGATCTCTGAGGCATGTGATATCGAGGTGACGGAGACGGCCGATGTTCCAGGTTTGAGACCTGAGGAAAACGGCCCGGCCGAGGAACTTGTGCGACAGCTCACCGGCGACAATGCGAGCCACGTCGTGGTCTACGCAACGGAAGGCGGGCAGTTTCAGGAGCGAGGTCTTTCCAGCGTGGTTTGCGGTCCCGGATCCATCGACCAGGCGCACCAGCCCGATGAGTTTATAGACGTTGCGGAACTCGACAAGTGCCAGGCTTTTCTCGAACGGTTACGAACGAAATTGTCTTGAAATTTCTTCGAGATAGGGGTGGACTGCCAAAAAATGACGCGCCATGATGCATGCTGAAATTTATCGCAGATCGTCGTTTCTGCGTCCAAGTTCGAGCCCCGGCTGCGGGGCTTGCAAATCCGGAAACCGGAACACCGCGAGGGGAACATGAACAAACTCAATCTGGGACTTGCCTCGGCCATCTTGGCCTCCGGCCTGACTGCTTCGGCGGCCCACGCAGAAACCTTGAAATTTGCATTTCAGGGCGCCTTGAACCAGCTGGATCCATACAGCTTGAACGAGACCTTCACGCTGTCGGCACTCGGCAACGTGTATGAAGGTCTGACTCGCCGTAATGAAAACCTGGAAATCGAACCTTCCCTTGCAGAGAGCTGGGAAGTGGTTGAGCCGAACCGCTGGCGTTTTCATCTGCGCGAAGGCGTGAAATTCCACAACGGCAACGATTTCACAGCTGAAGATGTAGCGTTCTCCGTAGAGCGTCTGCATGGCGAAGGCTCCGACCTTGCCAAGCGCGTTGGAAGCGACGTGAAGGTCGAGATCGTTGATGATTATACGGTCGACTTCGTCCTGCCTGGACCAAACCCCATTCTTCACTACGAATGGGACACCTGGTACATCATGGACAAGGAATGGACTGAGGCAAACGATGCCGTGGCCATCACCTCTGCTTCCGACACCACTCCGAACTACGCCGCTTTGCATGCCAATGGCACTGGGCCCTTCAAGCTTGTCAGCCACGAGCCGGGCGTAAAGACCGTCTACGAGAAGTATGACGGTTGGTGGGATGAAGCAACGCACAACCTGGATGGTGTTGAATTCACACCAATCGGCTCCGACGCGACCCGTGTTGCAGCACTGCTGTCCGGCGAGCTAGACATGGTCTATCCGATCCCGGTTCAGGACGTGAAACGCGTCAATGACAATGCCGGTACCATGGCAATGACAGGTCCCGAGCTACGCACCATCTTCCTTGGCATGGACCAGATGCGTGACGAGCTGATCTATTCGGACGTCAAGGGCAAGAACCCATTCAAGGACATTCGCGTCCGCAAGGCGTTCTACCAGGCCATCGACATCGAAGGCATCAAGCGGAAGATCATGCGCGACCTGTCCACACCGTCCGCAATCATGATTTCGCCGTTCCTGTTCGCCAAGTCCGGCGACTTCGAACGTCTTCCCTATGACCCGGATGCAGCCAAGGCGCTTCTTACCGAAGCCGGTTATGGCGACGGATTCTCCGTTGGCATGGACTGCCCGAACGATCGCTACGTCAACGACGAAGCCATTTGTCAGGCGGTTGCCTCCATGCTGGCGCGTATTGGCGTCACAGTTGACCTGAACGCACAGCCGAAGGCGAAGTATTTCGCCAAGGTTCTGGCTTCCGGCGGTTTCGACACTTCCTTCTACTTGCTCGGCTGGACCCCCGGCTCCTTCGACAGCTGGAACATCCTGGACAACCTGATCCAGTGCCGTGACGAAGCCGGCAATGGCGGTGCTTTCAACCTCGGCGGCTACTGCAGCGCCGAAGTCGACGCTCTCGCAGACAAGATCCTGGTCGAAAATGATCCGGACAAGCGTGACGCCCTGATCGCTGAGGCCTATACCCTCTCCAACAACGACGTGGCTCACATCCCGCTTCATCAGCAGGGTCTGGCATGGGGTGTTGCTGAAGGTGTCGAGCTCGCCCAGCGCGCTGACAACCAGTTCCACTTCCGGTTCGTCACCAAGAACTAAATCAATCACCATGCTCCCGGCGCAGGCTGGGGGCATGGCCAATTTCCTGGAAAGAGCCGCCATGTTTGGTTTTGCAATACGTCGCCTGCTGCAGGCGATGATTGTCATGTTGGTCGTTGCACTGCTCGCGTTCACGCTGTTTCGTTTTGTCGGCGACCCGGTCAACCAGATGGTCGGCATCGAGACATCCATCGAGGAACGCGAAGCCTTGCGCGAGCGACTTGGGCTCAATGACCCGATCCCCGTCCAGTTTTTCCGGTTCGTAACCAACGCCGCGCAGTTCGACTTCGGAACTTCCTATCAATTCAGACAACCAGTTTCGGACCTGTTCGCCAAACGAATTCCGGCGACGCTTGAGCTCAGTTTCATGTCCGCCTTGTTCGCCTTGGTCGTTGGCATTCCCATGGGCATTTATGCTGGACTGAACCGAGAAGCAGCTCTGTCCAAACTGTTCCTGTCGGTCTCGCTGGTCGGCATTTCCCTGCCGACCTTTTTCATCGGCATTCTTCTGATTTTCCTGTTTTCCGTGACCTTACAGTGGCTGCCCAGCTTTGGCCGCGGCGAGGTTGTCGAGGTCGGTTCCTGGTGGACCACCGGCTTCCTCACAGTCTCTGGCCTGAAAGCGCTGGTACTGCCGTCGATCACCCTAGGCCTTTACCAGATGACACTCATCATGCGGTTGATCCGCGCAGAGATGCTAGAGGTCATTCGAACGGACTACATCAAGTTCGCAAGAGCCCGTGGCTTGCCCGACAGGATCGTGCATTTTCGCCATGCGCTCAAAAACACGATGGTCCCGGTCATTACCATCACAGGCCTGCAGCTCGGCTCTATCATCGCCTTTGCAACCATCACGGAAACGGTTTTCCAATGGCCCGGGATGGGACTGATGTTCCTACAAGCGGTGCAGAACGTCGACATACCGATCATGGCAGCCTATCTGCTTTTGACCGCTTTCCTTTTCGTCGCGATCAACTTCATCGTCGACATCCTGTATTTCGTGATCGACCCGCGTCTGCGGATCGGACGGGCCTGAGCGGAGAAACATTATGCCTTTATTCGGCAACGAAGACGTCAAGGCCGCGGTCGCAGACAGAACTCCGGAAGCGTCGACCGAACCCCGGCGCAGCAGCATGTCTGCATTCCTGGACAGCGACATCTTTCACTCGTTCCTGCGGTCAAAGGTGACGGTCGCAGCCGCACTGGGAACTGCGGCCTTGTTTCTGCTGGCGTTCCTCGCTCCCTGGATTTCGCCTCATGATCCCTTTGATCTGGCCACGCTATCGATCATGGACGCCCGCGTACCGCCGGTCTGGATGGAATATGCAGATCCGCGTTTCGTCCTGGGAACAGACGATCAGGGTCGCGACCTGCTGTCCGGCATTTTTTACGGCATGCGGATCTCGCTGATCGTCGGCTTTTGCTCGGTGATCGCGGCAGCTGTTCTCGGCATCAGCCTTGGTCTAGTTGCAGGCTATATGGGTGGGCGCGTGGATGCCGTCATCATGCGCATCGCCGACATTCAGCTGACCTTCCCTGCGATCCTGATCGCGCTTCTCGTAGACGGGGCAGCGCGCGGAATCTTCGGCGGCATCGACCGCGAAGTCTTCTCGTTCTGGATCCTGATCTTTTCCCTCGCGCTCTCCTTTTGGGTTCAATACGCCCGCACGGTGCGCGGCTCGACCATGGTGGAAAAGAACAAGGAATATGTTCAGGCAGCACGAGTGATCGGCATTCCGTCAGTGATCATCATGGTCCGTCATATCCTGCCCAACGTTACCGGGCCGGTGCTCGTTATCGCCACGATCAACCTGGCCTTGGCGATCGTGACTGAAGCAACGCTGTCGTTCCTCGGTGTCGGCATGCCGCCCACCCAGCCTTCGTTGGGCACGCTGATCTCCATCGGCAACGACTTCCTTTACTCCGGTGAGTGGTGGATCGCGATCTTCCCAGGGCTTGCCCTGGCGCTGCTGGTTCTCAACGTCAACCTTCTGGGCGATTGGCTACGCGACGCCCTGAACCCGAAACTGCGATAGGGAGGTCAGCATGAGCGTTCTCGATATTCATGACCTCAAGGTCGAATTCCCGGGGCGGAAGTCGACATTCATCGCCGTGGAAGGCGTTACCTTGAAGCTGGAGGCGGGCAAGGTCCTCGGCGTCGTCGGAGAATCAGGTGCCGGTAAGTCAACCGTCGGAAATGCGGTGATCGGGCTTTTGCAGGAGCCAGGCCGAGTTGCCGAGGGTGAGATCTTTCTGCACGGCCAGCGAATCGACAATCTCCCCGACAAGGAAAAGCGCCTGATGCGCGGCCGTCGGATCGGGATGATTTTCCAGGATCCACTCACGTCGCTTGACCCGCTTCAAACCGTCGAGTCTCAGCTCGTCGAGACGATCCGCACTCATATGCCATTCAATGCGGCCGAGGCGCGCAAACGAGCCATCGAACTGATTGATGCGGTCGGCATTCCCGACCCTGCCGAACGGGTCAAGCAATATCCGCATCAGTTTTCAGGTGGCATGCGCCAGCGCGTCGTAATTGCGCTCGCACTGTGTGCAGAGCCTGAGCTGGTAATCGCCGACGAGCCAACCACGGCGCTCGATGTTTCGATCCAGGCGCAAATCCTCGAACTGATGAAGAAGCTCTGTGAGGAGCGGAATGTCGCCATGCTCGTGATCACCCACGACATGGGTGTGATTGCCGACATCACTGACCACGTTGCCGTGATGTATCAGGGTAAACTGGTGGAATATGGCGAGACGAAACAGGTCCTGGGCGCACCGAACCATCCCTATACCCAGAGCCTGATTTCGGCTGTGCCGCGACCTGACGTTCGCATCAACCGTTTCCCGGTCGTGAACTACATCGAAAAGGCAGGTGTTCCGACCAAGCACATCGACATCTCGACGCATTGGCTGGGTCAATCGCGCAATTATGAAAAGGCGAACGGTGCGCTTCTATCGATCAAAGACCTCGAAATGCGGTTTGAAACCCACGGGTCAATCATACCCTCAAGGCGTCGCTATTTTCATGCCGTCAAGAAGGTCAGTTTCGACATTCTCGAAGGCGAGACCTTTGGCCTAGTAGGCGAATCCGGATCCGGAAAATCGACCATCGCCCGACTGGTCACAGGTCTCTATCACCCAAGCGGCGGGTCGATCCTCTTTGCCGGGCAAGAACTGACGTCCCTGAAAGACCGCAGGCAGGTGCTTGCGATGCGCCGCCAGATGCAGATGATCTTTCAGGATCCCTTCTCATCGTTGAACGCACGTATGCGTGTCCGTGACATCATCGCCGAGCCGATCAAGTTCCACAAATTGGCGTCATCCAACTCCGAGGTCCATCAAATCGTCGCCGACCTTCTTGATCATGTTGGTCTCGGGGCGGCGGCTGGTCAGAAATTCCCACATGAGTTTTCGGGCGGACAAAGACAAAGGATCTCGATTGCCAGGGCTTTGGCGACACGTCCAAGGTTCCTGATTTGCGACGAACCGACTTCTGCCTTGGACGTCTCGATCCAGGCCCAGATCCTGAACCTTTTGAAAGATCTGCAGGAAGAACTTGGTTTGACCATGCTCTTTATCAGTCACGACCTGGCCGTCATTCGGCAGATGTGCAATCGAATCGGCGTCATGCGCCACGGAGAACTGTGCGAAGTGGCAGATTGCGACGCATTGTTTGATGCTCCCCAGCATGACTACACGCGCCAACTGCTCGGTCTGATGCCATCCCTAGACTTGTTGTCGCGGGATAAGTTGCAGACGGTCTAGTTTTTGGAACATGTTGAAACATCGCTGGACAGCGATGCGACGAAAAAAGGAGGGGGCAAGCCCCCTCCTGTTTGAAACACTCAAAAAACAACACAGAATATAATGTTCCGATCCCTAAATATCGCGGATCAACTCAAATTCCGTAAGGTAAGAATAGCAATTTTTGACATGGTTTAAAACCCATAATTGCCTTCATTTTATTCAAATCTATTTTTTGATCGCCAAAATCGACTCCACCGTGCCTCATTCTTGACAGATCCTGCCTGTTGATCGACGTGCGGGACGGACGACAGCAATGCTGTTCTCCCGTAAAGTGCGCAGCCTGAGTCTGCATCCTGACTCCGATTTCCCATTTCAGGCCTCTTTGATGACCGCGATACGTTTCAACGTGCTCTCTCGTCTGCTGTCTGGCGCATGCGCCCTGCTTTTTGCCCTCTCCGTCATCCTGACCGCCTCCTCGGCAATCCGCGGCCCGCTCTTGCCGGGTGCAACGATAGAGCTGATCTCTCTGATCGTGGCCTTCGCCAGTGGAGCCGGTCTTCTGGCTTGGCAAATGGCGGGCGACTTTCGCCATAAACTGGACGTGGCAAGTCTTGCGGTTGCGACTCTCAGTCTTGCAGCCGCTGGAGCGTTCTACCTGAGCGGCACCGATCCGGAGCAGATCATCGCCCCACTCTTTTCTGCTGTCTGTCTTGCAAGTGGACGCGCGCTTGCAAATGCAGCCCGCCAGAGGTTCCCCGATACCGTTGACCAAGATGAGATATGGGTGCTTCGTCAAGCCTATGGCGCGATTGCCCTTGCCCTCGTCAGTCTGATTGGCTGGTGGGCGACCTCCGGCCCTACGGAAGGCTTGATAGCCGGAACAGCATCCCTTGCGCTTGCATGGCCTTATGCGCCGGAGCTCACAAGGGCCCTCATCCTTCAAATTGGAATTCGAAAAGCGCAAGAGACGGGCGTAGAGCTAAATGGGGCGGATGCACTCACGGCCATAGCCGCCAGCACCGCCATTGCCTTTGACAATCCAACCTTGCTTGCGGATGGTCAGTGTATCGTCACAGATGTCCACGCCTTCGACAAGGGTTCGGAGCGCTTGCTGGCCGTCGCCGCGACCACGGAACGCTATGCAAGACATCCGATCGGTGCCGCCATCCGTTCCATTTCGGATGATTGGTCCCTGCCCCGGAACGCGCCCGATGAGTGGGAAGAGGTTTCGGGCCTCGGGGCCGTTGCCCTGATCAATGGCAGATCCGTTGCAGTTGGAAACACTGCTCTGATGGCCCGGCTGAAAGTCGACTGTTTCATGGCCAACTCGCTCTGCAAGCCGCTTCAGGCCGCCGGAAAGACCTGCGTGATCGTCTCGGTCGGCGAGCGGGCTGTCGGCATTCTCGGTCTTCAAGGCACCCCACATCCGCAAGCACACGAGCTCATCGGCCAACTCAAGACAATGGGCATCGAAAGCCTCCTCGTCACAGGAGCACATCTTCAAACGGCGGAGGCGGTCGGTGCAAGTCTTGGCGTTGACGACGTGACCGGCGACATCAGGCAAAGAGATCGGTTCGCAGTCGTGCAATCGAAGTTGTCTCAGGCAAAAGGACTCTATGTCGGAATCGGGGCAAGCGACCGGCGCGGTGTTTTTGCTCTGTCTTCGGAAACAAGAGGCGAGGCCGTTCTGCTGGCGACCCTGCCCGCGGGGCAGCTTGATCCCCTTGCCGACCTGTTGACCATGGCCTCGAGAATGGACGAACAAACACGCCTTGTGCGCGGCTTCAATCTTGCTCTGCGTGTCCTTTCAGGCCTTCTGGGTGCCGTCGCGCTTGTTCCCGCGACAGCTGCGCCACTGGTATTTGCCCTCGGACTCTTGGGACCTTGGCTCATCGCGGACAAACTTGCGAACCGGCTAAAGTTCTGAAGCAATTGTATTTCGACAATCGAACCACTTTGATGCAATCGCGACTTTACAGACGTTGGGGTCGGTGGTGTTAATCGGTTCAAATTCAACTGCGCCGCAAAAGTCCTGAGGGGGAGAAACTCATGTCCAGCAAGAAGACACCCAAGTTGCGATCAACTGCCTGGTTCGACAATCCTGACAACCCGGGCATGACGGCGCTTTACATCGAACGCTATCTCAACTTTGGCCTGACCCGTGAGGAACTTCAATCCGGCAAACCGATCATCGGAATCGCGCAAACCGGCTCGGACCTTTCGCCATGCAATCGCCATCACATCGAGCTTGCCAAGCGCGTGCGCGAGGGCATTCGCGAGGCCGGCGGCATCTGCTTTGAATTTCCAGTGCACCCGATCCAGGAAACCGGCAAACGCCCCGGCGCCGCGCTGGACAGAAACCTTGCCTATCTGGGCCTTGTTGAGCTGCTTTACGGATATCCGATCGACGGTGTCGTGCTGACAATTGGCTGCGACAAGACAACCCCTGCCTGTTTGATGGCGGCAGCAACGGTCAACATACCGGCCATCGCCCTTTCGGTCGGCCCGATGCTCAACGGTTGGCACAAGGGTGAACGCACAGGGTCAGGCACCATCGTGTGGAAAGCGCGCGAGATGCTGGCCGCCGGTGAAATCGATTACGACGGTTTCATGGATCTGGTTTCCTCATCGGCGCCGTCTGTCGGCTATTGCAACACCATGGGCACGGCGACCACCATGAATTCCCTGGCTGAGGCGCTCGGCATGCAATTGCCAGGATCGGCTGCGATTCCAGCGCCCTACCGTGAACGTGGCCAAATCTCCTACGAAACCGGCCGGCGCATCGTCGACATGGTGCATCAGGACATCAAACCTTCCGACATCATGACACGAGAGGCGTTTGAAAACGCGATCGTGGTCAACTCGGCAATCGGCGGCTCAACCAATGCCCCGATCCATCTCAACGCGATCGCCAGCCACCTTGGTGTGCCGCTCGACAATGACGACTGGCAGGAGCTGGGCCATGAAATTCCCCTCATGGTCAACCTTCAGCCCGCCGGTGAATACCTCGGCGAGGACTATCATCATGCCGGTGGTGTTCCCGCGGTCGTTGGCGAATTGATGAAACACGGCAAGCTGCCCCATCCGGGCACCATGACGGTCAACGGAAAGAGCATTGGCGACAACTGCGGCGATGTAGAGATCGAGATGGCGGAGGTCATCCTTCCGTTTGACGAGCCCTTGAAGGAAAGCGCCGGATTCATCAACCTGAAGGGCAATCTCTTCAACAGCGCGATCATGAAAACCAGCGTGATCTCAGAAGAATTCCGCGATCGCTACCTGCTGAATCCGGATGACCTGAACGCCTTTGAAGGCCGCGCTATCGTTTTCGAAGGCCCTGAAGATTATCATGACAACATCGACAATCCCGAGCTCAACATCGATGAACACTGCATGTTGTTCATCCGCGGCACGGGCCCGATCGGCTATCCGGGCGGGGCTGAAGTCGTCAACATGCAGCCACCGGCGGCCCTGATCAAGCGTGGCATTCATTCGCTACCCTGCATCGGTGATGGCCGCCAGTCGGGGACTTCCGGCTCTCCCTCGATCCTCAATGCATCGCCAGAGGCCGCAGCGATGGGCGGCCTCGCGCTGATCCAGACCGGCGACCGGGTGCGGATCGATCTTGGCAAGGGCACCGCCAATATCCTGATCTCTGACGCGGAATTGGCCGGGCGGCGCGCAGCCCTCGAAACCGAAGGTGGTTTTGCCTATGCGGAGCACCAGACACCATGGCAGGAAATTCAACGCGGCATGGTGGATCAGTTCGACAAGGGCATGGTGCTAAAACCCGCGGTCAAATATCAGGACGTGGCTCATTCGAAGGGTCTTCCGCGCGACAATCACTAGACGCCTTTCGGTCCGTAAATGGATAAAGGCAGCCAATGGCTCGGTTCTAACTTGACGATTACGTAAAGGTCATGCTTCATCCTCCCCGAACCGGCGCTACTCGCGCCGCAATGTTGATGGAGGAATGAAATGACCCTGGAACAATTGACCGAGACGGTCCGTGGAAAGGTCGCAGGCGGCGGCATCGATGAGAGTGTGAAGTTCGACCTGGGCGAAACCGGAACGATCTTCGTTCAAGGCTCGAATGTCAGCAACGAAGATGCCGATGCAGATTGCACCATTACGATGTCGCCCGAGGATCTTTCGGAGATGCTTTCAGGTGACCTCAACCCGACGGCGGCCTTCATGGGCGGCAAACTCAAGGTCGATGGTGACATGAGTGTCGCCATGAAACTCGGAAGCATCGTCTGAGATACGTCCGGCCAAGCGGTTTGGTTTCGAGAAATGCGCTGGTCCCTGAGGGGCTAGCGCTTTTTTCGTTCAAGCCTCCGTTGTTCTGCCAATTTTGACAAGGCTGGCCATCGGCGTTCTACTCACCCCCCGAATGGAACCGGCACTCAGGAGACTTCCGATGCAGACCTTACAGGATCGGCGGGCCCGTTTCATGGCTCTCCATCAAGAGACCCGTGCCTTTCTCATGCCAAACCCATTCGACAAAGGGACTGCTCAAATTCTTGAGGGCCTTCGCTTTGATGCCCTTGCCACGACCAGCGCAGGATATGCCTTTTCACGCGGGCTAAAGGATGCTGAAGGATTGATCACCCGAGATATGGCGCTGTCCCATGCGGCCGAAATCGTTGCCGCAACGACCCTGCCGGTCAACGGTGATCTGGAAAACGGATTTGGCGACACGCCGGACGAAGTTGCCGAAACGGTCCGTGGCGCGATCGAGGCCGGCCTCAGCGGGTGCTCGATCGAGGATTTTTCGACGGATCCGGTCGTACCCTTTTACTCCCAAGAGCTTGCCGTGGAGCGCATCCGTGCGGCCGTGGACGTCAAGAAGCGGCTTGCGCCGGATTTCGTGCTGACCGCCCGGAGCGAAGCGCCGATTGCGGATCCCGAACATCTCGAAATGACGATCAAGCGCCTCAACGCCTTTGCAGAGGCGGGTGCAGACTGTCTCTACGCACCGGAACTGCTGAAACACGACGACATTGAAGAAGTGCTAGGCCGGATCTCCAAACCACTGAACGTCCTCGCCGGACGGCAGCATTTCAACCTCACGCGCAAGGAAATGGCCGACATGGGAGTTGCCCGGCTCTCCATTGGCTCGGGTCTTGCGCGGATCGCCTATGGCGCCTTCACCGCTGCGGCCGAAGACATGAAGGACAGCGGCACCTTTGGCTGCTTTGACCGGGCCGTTGGGCTATCAGACTTTGATCCCTTCCTGAAGGGACAGGGATGAACCACACAGGTGCCCTGCACATGCAGCGGGCGGCCCCCAGTGACGCGCCAGCGCTCGCAGATCTGGCGGACCGCGCCTACCGGGACTGGATTGACGTCATTGGCTCCAAGCCCCAGCCCATGGGCGCGGACTACGATGATCTCATCGACAAGGACGAGGTCTGGATGACCGGCCCCCGGGGCATGCCGGAAGGTTCTCTCGTGCTGAGGCAGGAGGATGACCATCTCTTGCTGTGGAGCATCGCAGTCTCCCCAGACACTCAGGGCACGGGTCTTGGCAATCGCTTGCTTGATTTCACCCTTGCACGAGCCAGAAACCTCTCGTTTTCGGAGGTTCGCCTCTTCACCAACATGAAGATGCAGAGCAATCGGGACTGGTATGCCCGCAAGGGCTTTCGGGAAGCCGAGCGCAAGATGATTGGTACAAAACACGTGGTCATCATGACGCGATCAGTCTGATACGTACTTGGCTCGCCCATCCTCCTGAGCTTACTGTCGACCAAAGACAATGACGGGGGGACACATCAGATGACTAGCATTCTCGTAATCGGCGCGGCCGGAATGGTCGGACGCAAGCTGGTGGATGCGCTGATGGCGCGCCAGCACTTGCGCGGCGCGGAACTCAGCAAGCTCACGCTGGTCGACGCCGTCGAGCCTGATGTTCCAACGGATGCGCCCTGTCCGGTGACGGCCATTGCCTGCGATTTTTCCACCGAAGGCACGGCTGAAAAGCTCATCTCCGATCGGCCGGATGTCATCTTCCATTTGGCTGCGATCGTTTCCGGCGAATCAGAAACAGACTACGACAAAGGCTATCGAATCAATCTGGACGGTTCGCGGCAACTGTTCGAGGCGATCCGGAAAGCAGGTGACAGCTACTGCCCACGGGTGGTCTACACCTCCTCGATCGCCGTTTTCGGCGCTCCCTTTCCTGACCCTATCCCCGATGACTTTCACCTCACCCCGCTGACATCCTACGGCACGCAGAAAGCAATAGGAGAGATGCTTCTGGCCGACCTGACACGGCGTGGCATGATGGATGGCATCGGCATCCGCCTGCCAACCATTGTCGTGCGTCCGGGCAAGGCCAACCTAGCGGCCTCCAGCTTCTTTTCCGGGATCATTCGCGAACCGCTCAACGGCCAGGAAGCCATACTCCCTGTCGACGACGATGTTCTGCACTGGATGGCCAGTCCGCGTTCCGCCGTGGGTTTCCTGATCCACGCGGCAGAACTGGACGGAGAGGCCATCGGCGCCCGGCGCAATCTCACCATGCCGGGCGTCGCGGCAACGGTTGCCGAAGAAATCGAGGCCTTGCGCAAGATTGGCGGTGAGGCCCGTGTGAAACTGATCCGCAGGGAGCCGAACGAGATCATTCAACGCATCGTGGGCGGCTGGCCGCGCCGGTTCGATGCTGCCCGCGCTATTAGCTTGGGCTTCAAGGCAGAAAGCTCCTTCGAGGCCATCGTCAGAGCCTATATCGAGGATGAGAAGATCCCCGTCTAGCCTTCGAACTCTGGGCACGCTTGCGGTTTAAAAGAACTCTCTCTGCGGGCGCTCACCAACGTAGGTCGCGCGCGGCCTGATCTGTTCGGCAGAGGCATATTGTTCCAGGGCATGAGCGATCCAACCGACAATCCTGCCTGCGCAAAAGAGGATCTTGCCGGCGTCTTCAGGCAGGCCCAACGTGCGTTGTGCTGCCGCTAGGGCAAAATCGATGTTGGGACGCACTCCGAAGAGATCGTCAGCAGTCTGAACGATCTCCGGCAAGAGCCTGGAGAAGGGATGCCCGCCCGCAGACTCTTTGAGAATTCGCAACAAGCCGTCAGCCCTAGGATCTCTGCCGGTATAAACGCCGTGGCCAAAGCCAGGCAGTTCCTCCCCCCTTGCCAACCGTCCGCCAAGAACGGTTTCAATATCTCGCTCTTCAGAGATTTCAGCCAGCCAGGCTCTTGCGCGATCCGAGGCGGCGCCGTGACGAGGACCGGAAAACGCGCCGATGCCAGACAACAAGGCTGCATGCAGCGGTGCGCGGGTCGAGGCAGCGCAGCGTACAGCAAAAGCGCTGGTGTTGAGTTCATGATCGGCCGCTAGGACCAGAGCGGCACGCAAGACCTCCTGGCCTGCGCCCGAGATCTGCCAGGCGTCTGCGAACTGGACATGGATTGGTGCTGTTTGCGGCTCCGTCTGCAGCAGAACCGCCACACCGTAACGCAAAAGCTGAGCACCTTTCTTGCGCAAAAGTTGCGGTGACAGCGTATAGGCGGCGCGATCAGAGGCAGGCCAGACGGCACAGGCCGCCATCAACCGATCGACAGGGCCGAGCCCCTCCGGAACCGCAGGAAGCCTGACGTCCGGCGCTTCAGCGAAAGGGTCGTCGCTGCAATCCCAGAGCAGGGTCGCGACCGCTTCCAGGGTCGATGTTTGCGCCAGATCCGTTGCGAGAAGGCCCCGATAAAGAGGGCCCTCGTCCGTGATCATCGTCAACCGCGTTTCAAGCACCGAGTGTCCCGACAAACCCGGCGCGTTGCGTCCCTCATCGGTGTCCTTGCCAATCTTGAGCCGCCGTACATCTGAAGCGTCATAGCGCTTCTGTTTCCCCGGCCCTGGAATGGACTGGATCAACCCACGGCTGACATAGGCATAGAGGGTTGCCGGGCGAACGCCCAACTCGGCAGCGGCTTCCTGAGCGGAGAGATAGATCGGCGTAGACATATATTGATAGTATTTATCAATATTGACGATATCAAGCGTGATCGGGTTATGTCGCTGCCAAATCAAGGAGCAGTACCCATGACCAAAGCCCTGAAACACGCCGAGCTGACCCCGGCCAACGCCACCGGACTGGAAGGCGTCATCGTTGCGAATACGGTTCTCAGCGATGTCGACGGTATCAAAGGCGAGCTCCTCCTGCGAGGGAAACCCATCGAGGCGCTCGCAGGCCATCTTTCCTTCGAAGACGCTATTGCGCATCTTTGGCAGGATCTCGTATCCCTGCCATCGGGAGATCTCCCGCGCGTGTTCGGCGCGGCAAGAGTTCGAGCTTTTGGAAGCGTTGCGGCCATGCAGGCAGCACCAGCCGACCTGACAGTCTTTGAACGCATGCGCGTCGGGCTGAGCGCACTATCGCTTCACGAAACACAAATCCCCGATGCCGTGGCAATCTCGGGTGCCATGCCCGTTCTTCTGGCCGCGGCGCAGCGGATCAAGGAGGGTCTTTCCCCGGTTGCCCCGGATTCCGGCCTTCGCACGGCTGAAGATCTGCTGCGGATGCTCTTGGACACCCCCGCGCCGGGCCATGCCATCGAGGCCGTCGACCGCTACCTGGTTACGATCCTCGACCACGGACTCAATGCCTCGACCTTTGCAGCAAGGGTTATCGCGTCAACCCAGGCGGACATGCGCGATGCTGTCATCGGCGCCATGGGCGCCTTGAAGGGACCTCTTCACGGCGGCGCGCCCGGTCCGGTGCTCGACATGCTTGATGCCGTGGGTCGGCCCGAAAATGCCGCCAGCTGGGTTGATCAGGAGCTGTCCTCCGGCGAGCGCCTCATGGGCTTTGGCCACCGGGTCTACCGCACCCGTGATCCCCGGGCTGATGTGTTGAAAGCCGGACTGCGGAAACTGCCCCAGGACAATCCGAAGCTCGTTCTGGCAGAAGCCGTCGAAAGCGCCGCCCTTGCAGCGCTGGCCAAAGCCAAGCCGGATCGCGCGCTGGATACGAATGTGGAATTCTACACCGCCGTGCTTCTGGATGCGGTCGGGATCGACCGGTCCCTGTTTACGCCGCTCTTCGCAGTTGGCCGGACACCGGGATGGTGCGCCCATGTTCTGGAGCAGCAGGCGACCGGCAAATTAATCCGTCCGGCCTCACGCTACGTCGGGCCGAAGCCTGACGCTTGAGGCTATTCACCGCCCTTCTTGTAGGCCATGCCGATGGTTGCGGGCGCGGTTTCCCAAAAGCCGAATTTCTCGTAGAGCCTGTTTGCCGGCACGTCGGCGAGCAGGTTCACATAGGCGGTATCGGGAATATTTGAGGCGATGTAATCGCTGAGCGCCTGAACAATCAGGCGGCCATAGCCCTTGCCGTGATATTCAGGACGAACGACGATGTCGACGATTTGCACCGAGAGGGCGCCGTCGCCGACGATCCGTCCCATGCCAATGTCTTCGCCGTCAAGCTCCAGAACGACGCAGTGGAGTGACTTCGGAAGACCCATCCTTGCGGCCTCCAGCGAATAGCTGCTCAGGCCACCGGCCGCGCGCAGGTCCAGATATGTCTGCGGATCAGGCAAGCGTTCAACAATTTCCGGGGCCACAGACTGTTCCTCCTCATCATGGTCAGGGCCAAAGGCTTAATGAAAACATGCGCGACTTCAATGAAAAAGGCCGGAGCAATGCCCCGGCCTTATTGCAGATGCGCCCGCGACACCGCCTATTGAATGACGATCTCCGGACCCATGAGGCTGTAAGGCAACCAGGTCGAAAGGATCGGTACATAAGTGACGAGGACCAGGAACAAGAGAAGCACCAGAACGAATGGCGCAGCGGCCTTGACCACCTGCACCAGGCTCATGCCGGTGATGCCCGATGTCACGAACAGGTTCAGGCCGATCGGCGGTGTGATCATGCCGATTTCCATGTTCACCACCATGATGATGCCCAGATGGATCGGGTCGACGCCCAGCTCCATACCGATCGGGAAAACAACCGGTGCAACGATCAACAGCAAGCCGGACGGCTCCATGAACTGACCACCGATCAACAACAGGATGTTGACCGCAATCAAGAACGTGAACCAGTTGAAGCCGGCTTCGACCATCCAGTCGGTGATCACCTGAGGGATCTGTTCCGCCGTCAGCGTGTGGGCAAACAACAGCGCATTGACGATGATGAACATCAACATGATGGTCGTCTTGGCCGAGTCCGAGAAGACCTTCTTCGTATCCGCATGGAACAGCGCAGGGAAGAACTTCAGAACGATCACGCCAAAGTTCCGGCCCCAGGCCGTTGCGCCCCTCGCATAGGTTTCCGGCAGCTGCGCGGGTGAAAGACCGGCACGCAGCATCGGATAGGCCACCATCACGGCTGCGACGACAACCCAGAACCACAAGGTCCAGAATGTGGCCGTCACCTGGAAGGCAACCAACAGGCCGGAGACCGCAAAGGCCGCGACGATCGAGTAAAGGTAGCTCTTGAAGCCGGTCAGTCCCAGGGCGCCATCACTTTCCTCGATCCAGGCGATGCCCGTCAGCGGGCCCATGTCGCGATAGACGAAGAGCGCAATCAGACAGGCATAGACTGCCGCGACAGCGGCCGCTTCCGTCGGTGTGAAGATACCGCCGTAGATACCGCCAAGAATGATCACCATCAGGAACAGGCCAACGGCTGCTTCTGCCAGCGCGCCCCAGATCTCCTTGAAACCGGGCCATGGCTGGGCCGGCAGGTTCTTGACGCGCGCCATGATATAGATCGCGGTCATCAGCATCAGACCGGCCAAAATGCCCGGAATGACACCGGCCAGGAACATGCGGCCGACGGAGACGTTGGTTGCCGCGGCATAGACGACCATGACGATGGATGGTGGAATCAGGATGCCAAGCGTACCGGCATTGGCGATGACGCCTGCCGCGAAGTCCTTGGTGTATCCCGCCTGACGCATGCCGGCGATGGCAATGGTGCCGATCGCGACCACGGTTGCCGGAGAAGAGCCGGACAGCGCAGCAAACATCATGCAGGCAAAGACCGCCGCAATCGCCAGACCACCACGGATCGAACCGACCGTCGCAATGGAGAAGCGGATGATCCGCCGCGCCACGCCGCCGGTCGACATGAAGCTCGACGCCAGAATGAAGAAGGGGATCGCAAGCAGCGTGAAGTTCTGCGAGGCATTGAACAGCTGCACCGCCACCGAACTCATGGAGTCATGGCTGAACAGGGCTATGTAGAGGACTGCGGACAGCCCCAGCGAAACGGCAATCGGCACGCCCAAAAACAGGAAACCGAAGACGAAGATGAAAAGAAAGGCTGTTTCCATGGGTCTCAGTCCTTCAACGCATCTTTGTTCTCAGCCACAAGCTCTTCGGCTTCGTGGGCTGCAATCATGGAATCTTTCTGTCCGGTCACGATCATCCAGAAGGCCTGGGTAGCACGGAAACCCAGAAGAACCAGGCCGATCGGCAAGATCACATAAGGCATCCAGCGCGGGACACGCTCGCGCACTTCAAAGGTCTCCTGAACCCATAGAGGCCACTTAAGGTCCTCCATGCCGATGGGCAGCTTGTAGAACTTCGCGACATAGGCATAGGCGCCGCCGGTGGAGCCCTTGTTTTCAAGACCGAACAGCGTTCCAAACCAGCTGGCGTCGAACAGAAGCGCCGCATAAAGAACCGTCAATCCAGCGCCAAGCAGAGCGGCAATACGGAACAGGGGTTTCGGCAAGAGGCGAATGACCGCGTCGACGCCCAGATGGGCCCCGATCTTAATGCCATAGCTCATGCCAAAGAGAATCAGCCACGCAAAGAGAACGCGCGTGAACTCCAGCGCGCCGCCCCAGCCGGAATTAAATCCGTAGCGCGCCACGACTTGGCTGAATGTAACGAGTGTCATCAGCGCCAGAATGGCCGCGATGAAATTTTCTTCTGCGGCGTCGATGAACCGCCCGAGACGGGACATGAGTGCCTCCCCCTACCCTGCAGCCTGATGGCTCCATGGACATCAATTTGTTGAATTTGGTATCCGTTTGCAACGAAGGGCCCGGAGATCCGGGCCCTTCGGCATAAGGTCGATCCTTAAGGCTTAGCTGGCCTTGTTGGATGCAACAGCTGCGTCGATCACGTCCTGACCGATATCATCGCGGAACTGGTCCCAAACCGGCTTCATGGTTTCGACCCATTCGTTGCGCTGTTCAGGTGTCAGGTTGCGTACAACGCCACCGGCATCCATGATCTGCTTCTTGTTGTCTTCGTTGATCGAAGCAGCGCGCTCGTTGTACTCATCACTGACCTCGGTGAAGATCTTCAGGAACTGGTCACGTACGCCCGGCTCCAGGCTGTCGAGCCATTCCTGCGACGTCACAGCAAGATAGGTGAGGAGCTGGTGGTTGGTTTCGGTTGTGCCATCCTGCACTTCGAAGAACTTCTTGGTGTAGATGTTCGACCATGTGTTTTCCTGACCATCAACAACACCGGTCTGAAGCGCACCATAAACTTCCTTGAACGCCAGCTTCTGAGCGTTTGCGCCCATGGCTTCGATCATGGCGACAGCCACATCGGATGTCTGAACGCGGAACTTAAGACCAGCAGCGTCGGACGGAACGTTGAGCGGCTTGTTCGCGGAGAACTGCTTCAAGCCGTTGAAGACATAACCCAGTCCAACGAAGCCGTACTCGGACATTGCGCCAAGAAGCTCCTGACCCTTTTCACCTTTGGTGAAAGTGGTCACTGCGTCCATGTTCGAAAACAGGAATGGCAGGTCGAAAATACGATACTTGAGCGTATAGGACTCAAACTTCGACAGGGACGGAGCAGCCAGCTGCACATCTCCCAGAAGCAGGGCTTCCATCACCTTGTTGTCGTCGAACAGCTGAGACGACGGGAAAACCTGCATGCAGGCGGTGCCGTCCATCTCGGTGTTGATGCGATCTGCGAGTGCAGAAGCCATTTCACCCTTGGGGTGGCCCTGAGCGGACACAACATGGCTGAACTTGATGACGATTTCGCCGTCGGCACACTCATCGGCAGCCTGAGCAACGCCAGTGAACGCAAAAGAGGCTGCTGCGGCGGCAGCCAAAACGAACTTTTTCATGAAATGTCCTCCCAGACATTTTACTGACACTCCGGACACGAACGCATCCGGCAGCGCGGTTTTCACGCTGGCCCAACATTAGCAACGCTCATGCCAACCAGGCAAAAAGCCAAAATTCTGCCGAAAATTCGCCATCCTTTGTCATATCCGCTTCGCTTTGGCGCTGAATATGGGTCGAAACCGACACGTAAAGAAAGTATTAATGTGTCGATATCGACACATCTTGGTTCCGTGTGCCTCTTCACCGATCGAGGTCAATTGATGCTCAATCCACCGTTGGATATCTCATGGTGCGCACGCAGGCGCAGGGTTCGCAGCTTTTCAGGATTGCGGGTGATAAAGATCTGGCGTGCCATGCCATCGTCTGCGAACTCTGCGCTCAGAACCGCAACGATCTCGCCGTTTTCGAATGCAATCAAGCCCTGCCGCCCGTTGATCTCAGCCTTCTGCAGCTCATATCCAGGCCACGTCTTGCACAGCACATGAAGGAGAAACTTCTCGATTGTCTCCCGGCCAGAGAGAACGCGCAATGCAGCCCGGACCTTGCCGCCGCCGTCTGTGTGCAACTCGATGTCTTCGGACAAAAGCGTGCTGAGAGACGACATTGACCCTGTCGACACCGCCTCCTGGAACGCTGCCAACAGGGTTTCCTGACGCTCCGGGCTCGGCACATAGCGCGAGGCGTCCTTGCCTACCGCGCGCCGGGCCCGCGAGACCAGTTGCCGGCAAGCAGCTTCTGACAAGTTCAGGGTATCCGAAACCTCAGCATAGGAATGTCCAAAGACCTCCCGCAAGAGATAAGACGCCCGTTCTTTGGGACTAAGCCGCTCCAGCAAGAGAAGAAAAGCTGTCGTCAGGGACGCAGCCAGCTCATGGCTTTCTTCCGGTCCGGCAACGGTTTCGGTCTGAAGCGGTTCCGGCAACCAGGGGCCGACATAGTCCACGCGCTTGCGGCCAGCAGATTTCAAAATATCGAGGCATCTGTTGGTGCAGGCCGTGGTGAGCCAGGCGTCGGGATTTAGAATGTCCGATGCCTCGACAGCTTGCCACTTTAAAAATGTGTCCTGAACGGCATCTTCTGCATCCGCCCAGGATCCGAGCAGCCGATAGGCCAGCCCCAACAATCGGGGCCTGGCCATTTCAAACTGATCGAGTTTGATGCGATCATTCATGTCAGTAGTTCGATATCTGAATGCGGTTCCAGAGATTTATCATGGCAACTGCTGACGTCAGAAGACTGATCTGCTCTTCCTCAAAACAATCTCTGAGTGCCGCACGCAAAGGCCCGAAGTCCCGATCAGGGTCCACCACGGTCAAAGCCTCCGCCCAAGCAAGAGCTGCTTTCTCCTTGGCGTCGAAATCTGCCACGTGACGCCAGACCACCAGGCGCTCCAGACGTTCGGAAGTCTCGCCGGCATCCTGGGCTTCCTTGATGTGCATCTTGACGCAAAAGGCGCATTGATTGATCTGCGAAACGCGCAAATCGACCAGATGCTGCAGCTTCGGATCAAGCCCGTTTTGTGCGAAGGATGCCGAGACATTTCCCAGAGCCTGAAGCACCTGCGGGATCTGCTTTCGATGGTCTATCTGGGCTGTTTGAATTGTCATTTGTGTCACCTCGTCAATGGATCGAAATTGGTTCGATATCTGGTTGACGAGACAGCTGCCGCTGCTGTGACATGCAGTCTGATTTTTTCAGCTAGGATCACAGCTTCTAGGTAGCCCCTGTTTTTGCGAGACCTGTTTCGAGATCAAAACCCTGAGCCGCGACCGGCATTCATTGGGCATCTTTGCGCTCAAGACCGTATTTCTTCATTTTCTCGTACAGCGCTTTTCGTGACAGACCCAGATTCTCGTAAGTCGCCTTGATCGATCCGTCGTTGCGCTTCAGTTCCGCTGCGATCAAGGTCTTTTCATAGGCCGCGACCTGATCAAACAGGTTTGAGGCCGCCTCTGTCTCAGCCTCTGCTGAACTTTCCAAGCCCAACACAAAGCGATCCGCCACATTGCGCAGCTCGCGCACATTTCCCGGCCAGTCGCGCGCCATCAGCCTGGCCAGATAACTCTCGGAAAGATCGGGAATTTCCCGCCGATAGCGTGCCCGTGCTTCCACTGCAAGATGCTGGAATAACAAGGGAATATCCTCCAGACGCTCCCTCAGCGGAGGAATTGCGATTGAGACGACGTTGAGACGATAGAACAGATCCAGACGAAACCGGCCCTCCTTGCCGGCTTCCTCAAGATCCTCTTTCGTCGCTGCAATAAAGCGGACATCAAGCTCGATCGACTTGTTCGAGCCCAGGCGTTCAATGGTTCTGGTCTCGATCACTCGTAGCAGTTTGACCTGCAGCTCGAGCGGCATGGACTCGATCTCATCAAGGAACACCGTACCGCCGTGGGCATGTTCCAGCTTGCCGATACGCTGCCCGCTGGCGCCGGTGAAGGCGCCCTTTTCATGGCCGAACAGTTCAGATTCAATGATCTCGGCTGGAAGCGCGCCGCAGTTGAGTGCAACAAACGGCCTGTTGTGCCGTGGTCCCTCGTCATGGAGTGCCCGGGCAACCACCTCCTTACCTGCGCCCGTCTCCCCGACGATTAGAATGTCTGCATCGGTCGCGGCCAGAGCCAGCACATCCCGCCGGAGCTTGTCCATGGCTGCAGCGCGCCCGACGAGACGGCTTTCCAGGCCATCGCGGTCAGCGAGTTCCTCGCGCAATTTGCGGTTCTCAAGCACAAGCCGGCGCTTTTCGATGCCCCGCTCTGCCACTGAAGCGAGGCTCGAAACAGAAAAGGGTTTTTCCATGAAATCATAAGCGCCTGCGCGCATGGCCTCCACGGCCAAGGGCACATCGCCATGACCGGTGATCAGGACCACAGGAAGGGCCGGATCGATTTCAAACGCCTTGCGCATGACGGCAAAGCCATCGGTTCCGCGCATCCTTATGTCAGTCACCAAGACGCCATAAAAACCGCGGGTGACAAGCTCAAGGGCGGCTTCAGGATTTCCGGTGGCCACAACCTTGTGGCCGGAGAGTTCCAACCCCTGCGACAGCGATGCCCGCAGGTCTTCCTCGTCATCCACCAGCAGAACGCAGGCCTGATCCATCGTCGTTTATTCCGCCGCTAGGGTTTGCGCATCCACCAGCGGAATACGCATGACAAACCGGGCCCCACCGGCCTCATCGTTTTCGGCAGCAAGAGTTCCGGAGAAATCGTGAACGATCTTGTAAGCGATCGAGAGCCCAAGGCCCAGCCCCAAGCCTACATCCTTCGTCGTGAAAAACGGGTCAAAGATCTGTGGCAGAACCTCGGCATCGATGCCGCCGCCATTGTCAGATACGGTAATGACGGCATGTGAGTCGGTCTGCGTCAGCGTGAGTTCAACGCGCGGCTCTGAGGCCGACCTCACGGCATCGAGCGCGTTGGAGACGAGATTCATCACCACCTGCTCAAGGCGGATCTTGCCGCCGCGTACGATGATATCGTCCTCCGGCAAGGAGGTCTTGAGCTCGACACCATTCTGCTTGATCTGCGGCATCAAGAGCAGAAGCGCCTCATCGATCACCTGGCGCAGGGAAACCGGCTTGATATCGGTTCCGGCACGGCGCGAGAAGCCCTTCAAGGTCCTGGCGATTTCGGCCATCCGGTCGACCATCCCGCCAATGCGCCCAAGATTGGCAGCCGCCTTGTCGGGCGTGCCACGAGCAATCAGCATTTCGGCAATCTCTGCGTCTGATTTTATCGCTGCCAGAGGCTGATTGTATTCATGACTGAGCGCTGCCGACATCTTGCCAAGGGTGGCGAGCTTGGCAGCTTGCACCAGCTCCGCCTGCGCGTGGCGCAGGTCAGCTTCAGCCTGCTGACGGTCGCGGACTTCCTGCTCAAGCTGTGCATTCGCCTTGCGCAGCTCCGTGGTCCGGCTTCGAACCCGCCGTTCAAGGCGCAAGGACGCTGCCCGGTTCCGCCGTGATCGGCGCGCCTGCTCCTCGCGACGGTTCAACATCGCCCATAAAACTCCGCCACCGATGACGCAAAGAAGAAGCGAGATCACCATGGCCCGCGCAGACTGCCGTCGCGCTTCGGTCGTGTCGGCAAAGATCACGACATTCCACCCGAGCACGGGAAGCCGCTGGCCCAACTCCAGCCGGCTACTGCGGGGACGCCGGTCCGACAGCTGAACAAAATTGGACGGATTGCCGTCTTCGATCACCAATCTCAAATCGGCATCCGTTTCAACCTCGGAGACATTCAGGTCGCGCCAACTCGCGACATTGCTCACCAGAATCTGGCCGTCGCCATCGACCGCAATGATCGGGTCCTTGCTGAGTGCCCAGGCCTGTTCCACAACCGCAAGGCTCACCATGACCGCAAGCACCCCGACTGTTTGATCTTCGAGGCGTACCGGAGATGAAAAGACGTAGCTTGCCGGCCGGGACGCAGACCCTTCAATGAACTCGCGCCCAAGCTGGCCCTGCATTGCCTGGGCAAACGCGTCAGGAATTGCGCGGCTTCCGCCTGCGGCGATCGACTTGTTCGATGCATTGCTCGAGGCGATCGGCGATCCGTCCGCGGACAAAAACCAGACCTCCTCTGCACCCGCCATGCCTGCGGAGATGGCAGCCATCCCGCGGCCGGCACTGCCGTCTCGGCCAGAAACGATCCGGGAAGCATCCGGACTTCGCGCCAGAAGTGGCGACATGAGACGAAACTTGTCGAGCAGGCCTTCCAGAACAGCGGCCTGAACTTTCAGGCTCGCTTCCGACCGGGTTTTCACATCGCTGACGAAAAACCCAAGACTGATCACTCCGGTGACCCAGATCACGGCAACGCTCACGATGAGCATCGCGGATATGCTGAGGAACTTGGCCTTGCGGGCCTGCCTGCGTCGGGTCACCGTCTTCATAGGAGCATTATAACAGCGTTTGCGCCGATGCGGCGTCATCGTTCGCGAGGCCAGACGCCGGTGCGCTCTGGCGGCGATCGATCGCGACACTCTTGATGAGAAGATAGATCTGCGTTCCCGGCTGCAGAGCCAGTTGCGAGACGGACGCCCGCGTCAGGCGCGCACGCACATTCTGGCTGCCGGCAGAGCACAAGATCTCGGTATAGGGCCCGGCTTCATCCGATATCGACTTCACCGCGCCGGCTATGGCGTTTCGAATGCTGATGCCCTCGGGCTTTTGCAAGGCGACTGCCACGTCACGCGCGCGGATCCGCAGCCGAATGGCCTCGCCGAGAGCTGCGTCGAGGCCGGGGACCTGAACAGACTGACCATCGCCGATCTCAACATGGCTGAGACCCCACTCCTTGTCGATGCGGACGACCCTTCCCTCGAGCAACGCACTCGCCTCATGACGGCCGGTCGCTCGCCCAAGGTCGACGCGCGACAGCACATCTGCCACCGGACCATGGGCAATTGTCTCGCCCTTCGAGACGATGACCAGTGTCTGGGAAAGGCGCGCGACCTCTTCCATGGCGTGGCTGACGTAGAGGATCGGAATGCCCGCTTCTGTTCGCAGCCGATCCAGATAGGGCAAGATGTCAGCCTTGCGACCCTGATCGAGAGACGCCAATGGCTCATCCATGAGCAGAAGGCGCGGTCCGGACAGAAGTGCCCGACCGATGGCCACCCGCTGACGCTCCCCGCCGGAAAGATTGCCCGGTCGCCGGTCCAGCAGGCTACCTATTCCAAGCAGATCAACGACTTCCGAAACGGGCCTAGAGTCCGCTCGCCCTCCCGCCCAGCGCGCGAACGTCAGATTGGCTTTGACGGAGAGATGCGGAAACAGGCGCGCATCCTGAAACACATGCCCCACCCGACGCTTTCGCACCGACAGGTCTATGCGCTTCTGGCTGTCGAAAAGCACTTCACCATCGACGGCAATCCGCCCACGGTTCGGCCGCAACAACCCGGCAATCATGTTGGTGATCGTGGATTTGCCTGCGCCCGACTGGCCAAAGAGCGAGGTCACACCAGACGACCCGACAAAATTCGCCTTCACTTTGAAGGTGCCAACATGGCCTGTGAAGTCGACGTCAATCATCAACGCCCTCGATCCGTTTGCGCAGTCGGCGGGCCCAGACTTCAGATGCAATCAGAGCGCCGAAGGCAACAATCGCCGCAATGAGAGTCAGACGAAAAGCTGCCAGATCGCCTGAGGGAGACTGGGTGGCAGTATAGAGCGCCAGGGACAGGGTCCTGGTTTCGCCGGGAATGTTGGAGACGAATGTAATCGTTGCCCCGAACTCACCCATTGCCTTTGCAAAGCCAAGGATTGCGCCGCCCAAGATGCCGGGAAAGGTCAGTGGCAGCGTGACGACCAGAAACGTAACAAGGCGGTGCGCGCCCAGGGACGAGGCCGCTTCCTCCAGCTTCGAGTCGACCGCCTCGAATGCCAGACGGATCGGTCGGACCATCAACGGAAACGCCATCACGCCGGCGGCGATCGCCGCTCCCATCCAGTTGAAGGCAAAGCTGATGCCGAAGGTGTCCCAGAGAAAGCGGCCGACCGGACCGCTACGTCCAAAGAGGATCAGCAGAATATAGCCGGTCACCACCGGAGGCAGAACCAGAGGCATGTGTATGAGGGCGTTGACAACGCCGTGGCCGGGAAACCGCCATCTGGCAAGACCATAAGCCGCAAGGATTGCGAGCGGCAGAGCGAAAGCCAAAGCAACCAGCGCGACCTTCAATGTCAGGGTCAGGGCCTGCCATTCCTGTGGCTGGAGCTGAAGAAACGCCAAATTTTACCCTGTCCTTCACCGAATACCCGGCGCCGTGCCCTATTTCACTTGCGCAAATCCCAGACGCCGGAAAATATCCTGCGCTTCGGCACGAAGTAAAAACGCCATGAAAACAGCTGCTTCTTCAGAAGCCTCTGTCGTCTCGGCCGCAGGATAGCGGATCTTCGGGTGAGATTCTTCAGGAAATACGGCAAGCACCTTCACTCTCGGTTCGACCAGGGCGTCCGAGCCATAGACAAGGCCCAGCGGCGTATCGCCCCGGGCGACCGAGGCAAGCGCAACCCGTACATTGTCCATAGGAGCCAGCGCGCCTGAGACGCCTTGCCAGAGGCCGGTCGCCTCCAGCGCGTCCTTGCCATATCGACCGGCCGGAACGGTCTCGGGATCTGCCATTGCAAGACGGTTTCCCGCCAATCGTTTGCTGATCTCATCGACCGTCAGTTGGAGTGGCTCCGCTTCTTCAGAGCCGATGAGAACGAGATTGTTGGCCGCCACCGCTCGAATTGTGTCCGGTTTGACGGCATTCTTTTCGCTCACGTAGTCCATCCAGGCTTCGTCAGCTGACACAAAGACGTCTGCCGGCGCACCCGCCTCGATCTGACGCGCCAGGGTACCAGTGCCCGCAAACGAAAAGACGACCTCAGTGCCCGTAGAGGCTTCAAATGCCTGACCAATTTCCGCGAGGGCTTCCGTCATGCTGGCCGCTGCGAAGACCATTATTTTCCCTGCCGCCTGTGCCTGATCGCACAGCATCAGGCCGACCACAAACAAGCCGGCGATTTTACTCATCAAGGACATCGAGTACCCGTCGCAATCGATCTTTCGATTGATCGTAGGCGGCGGCCATTAGGGTTTCAAGTCAGCCAGACACCACTCCGGCCAGTACTGCGACTAATCCGCAATGCCTAGAGCAAAGATCATAACTCAGTGCCCAGCTCGGCGATCTTCCCGGATCATATCGGCACCCTTTTCTGCGATCATGATCGTTGGTGCATTGGTGTTGCCAGACGTGATCCTCGGCATGACCGAAGCATCAATGACGCGCAGGCCGTTGATGCCCCGCACCCGCAAACGCTCATCAACGACTGAGGCCGGGTCTGCCCCCATCCGGCAGGTTCCGACCGGGTGGAAGATCGTCGTACCGATGTCGCCTGCTGCTTTTGCAAGATCTTCGTCAGTCTCGAACTGCGCACCGGGCAAATATTCTTCAGGTGCATGTTTGGCGAGCGACGGCGCCGCCATGATCTTGCGCGTCAACTTGATCGAATCGGCAGCCACTTTTCGGTCGACCTCGGTCGAAAGGTAGTTCGGCTGTATCTCTGGCTGTTTGTCGCGGTCTGGCGACGTAATGTGGATGTGACCACGGCTCGCAGGACGAAGATTGCAGACGCTAGCGGTCACAGCCGGGAAGTCGTGCAAAGGATCTCCGAACTTGTCCAGCGACAGCGGTTGAACATGATATTCAACGTTTGCGGTCTCGAAGGACGGGTCGGTCTTGGCGAAAACACCCAGCTGGCTCGGGGCCATAGACATTGGTCCGGTCTGCTTCAGCATGTATTCCAGGCCGATCTTGGCCTTTCCGAACCAGCTGCTGGCCATCTGGTTCAGCGTGACGGCATCCTTGATCTTATAGATCGTGCGCAGTTGCAGGTGATCCTGAAGGTTTTCACCGATCGCGGGCAGGGCATGAACCGTTTCGACGCCTGCATCCTGCAAAACTTGCGGATTGCCGAAGCCGGACAGCTCCAGAATTTGCGGCGACCCCACCGCGCCGGCTGACAAGATCACTTCGCCGTTGGTCCAAACCCTTGCCGGTGCGCCTTTGACCGTCAGCTCGAGTCCCGCGACCTTGCCGTCCTCAACCAACAGATGGCTTGCATGCGCCTGGGTGATCACCCGCAGGTTCGGCCGGCTCATGGCAGGTTTCAGGAAGCCTTTTGCGACGCTCCAACGGACACCGGATTTTTGAGTCACCTGAAAATAGGAGGCGCCGAAGTTGTCGCCCTTGTTGAAATCCGAAATCTTGGGAATGCCGACTTCAGCACAGGCATCGCGGAAAGCATCCAACACGTCCCAGGACAACCGCTGTTCCTCAACCCTCACCGCCCCGCCCTGGCCATGCAGGTCATTGTTCAGGGCGTAATGGTCCTCGGATTTGCGGAAATAGGGTAGGACATCATCCCAGCCCCAACCGCTCAGGCCGAACTGGCGCCACTGGTCATAGTCCTGTGCCTGACCACGCATGTAGATCATGCCGTTGATTGACGAACAGCCACCGATGACCTTGCCGCGCGGATACATCAGTGACCGGCCGTTCAAGCCAGGATCCTTGGCTGTGTGAAAACCCCAATCCGTGCGCGGGTTGCCCATGCAGTAGAGATAGCCGACGGGGATATGGACCCAGATGTAATTGTCGTTCTTGCCCGCCTCAAGAAGCAGGACATTGACGTCAGGGTCTTCTGAAAGACGGTTGGCCAAGACACAGCCTGCGGAACCCGCGCCGACAATGACATAGTCCCAAGTACCCAGATCCTGCATACCACCTCCCATTCGGCGTTTTCTCCCAAGGTGATGGAGCCACGTCAGACGACGAAGGGCAAGCAGAAGTCACGCACATTGGAACTCTACTGAGCGCACAATAAGATCTCAAATGCCGCGACTTGTTGTGCATTTTTGCAAGGTTTACGTAAAAATTACAGAGATGCGGCAGGATGCGCGCAGCAATAGAACCGTATCCGGAGCGCCCTGTGACCCCTGCCGCCAGACTTCTGGAAACCTGTTTTCTCATCATCTATCGCGGGATCTGCAGGCTTTATCGTCCGCTCCGGCATGTGATCGGCGCTTTGGTTCTCGCGGTTTTCGCGCTGATGGTGGCAGCAGTCGTCCAAATCTATCCAGTCTCCAACTGGGACATGGTCGCCTATACGGCAAGCGTTCTGGAAAGCGACATTTCCGATCCCGTCGAACTGCATGAGCGCTCCTATGCCCTGCTCAAGGAAAACGTTTCAGAAGGCGAGTTTCAAGCTCTGACTGGCGATCGCGAGTATCGCATCCGGCAGTATGAGGATCCGGACGCCTTCGCGACCATGCTCGGCTTTTACCGGTTGAAACTCGGCTATGTGGAAACGGCGCGCGCGCTGTCTGCCTTCATGGATCCGGTCAAATCGCTCCGAATGATTTCGATGCTTTCCGCTGTCGCCGTTGCCGGGGTCCTCTTGGTCTGGCTGGCACGGCATGGCGCGCTCATGTACGGCCCCATTGTGGTCGCCATGCTGATCATCGCCGATTTTGGCGGATCCGCAGCGCTGCTGTCACCCGACCTATATGCCTCGATCTTTCTGCTGCTGGCTGGTTTTCTTTATATCGAGCGGCAAGACCTCGCCGCAGCCGCCAGCCTGATCGCGGCGCTTTTCATCAGGCCGGACCATCTCGCCTTTATCGGCGTCTTCTTTGTCTTTGCACTGATCTATGGCCCCGGCCGATGGGTCATGACCGCAACCTTTGTCCTTTCGGCCCTGGCCTATACCTTCGTCCTGAAGGACGAGAGCCACCCGGGCTGGTGGATCCATCTCTGGTTCACACATGTTGAATATGTGCCGACCCTTGAGGGTTTCGACCCACCGATGTCCCCCGTGATCTATCTGCAGATGCTGGTGCGTTCCACCGTGCGGTCGCTGATGAGCAACACCTGGCTCGCCGCCTTGTTGGCGCTCATTATATTTTTCGCAAAGGTGATCAGGCCAGCGCAGATGGCAGATCGTGCAAGGATCCTTCTCTATGCGATCTTCACCTCGATCTGCGCCAAATATCTGGTCTTCCCGCACTACGAGACGCGGTTCTATTTTCCCTATCTAATCGCGATGGGGATGATCCTGCTGATCTCGTGGCATCAGCAGGACAAGACAGCAAGCGGGTCTAACTCCGTCTGACTTCAGCCGCAAAACAGCCCCTGCGAGCATAATGCAAGTGAAGATAGTCGATCGACGGATTGTCGAACATCCTCGCGATGATCCCTTCGACGTCGCGCCCCTCAATGACCTCCGCGTCAACGATGGCGTGCTCTGCATCGAATGCGCGAACCGACAACAGGCGGCTGGCGATGCTTTCAGGGATCGTATCCACGGCCGGACGGCTCGAAACGGCGTCTGCCTTGACGAAAATCGCGTGGCTTGCCCGATAAGGCGTGTCATTCGGCTGATGTTCGAAGTGAAGCAGGAAGACCGTTTCACCGACCTCTGCATCTTCGAGGCTGACACGGCAGGGAAACCCCGGTTTTGCGTCAGCCACATAGGTCTTGATGTGCCGCGCCGCGAGCTCTTCCTCTGACAAGGCGGAGAGAAAGGCGAAGTCGGTGGACGGAAGCGGATGGATTTGAAACACTTGGAAGCTCCTTGAAGTTGGTCCGATAAATGTCAAGGAACGCCCCAAAGAATACGACCCGATTTGCGAGCCCGACCTGGTATGAGTCACGACGATCAAACGCTGGATTTTTATGCCAGGGAGGCAGAAGCCTACACTTCACGCGAAAAGGTGGAAAATCGACAGAGGTTGCTTACCTTCCTATCCGCTTTGCCCGACAACGCGCGCATTCTCGAACTCGGGTGTGGGGCCGGGCAGGACAGCGAATTCATGATCTCGCAGGGATATTCCGTGCAACCGACCGACGGCTCACCTGAGATCGCCAAAGCCGCGCAAGCCCGATTGGGCATCCCGGTCCAGCAGCTTCTGTTTGAGGATCTGGACGATCAGGCAGCATATGATGGCATTTGGGCCAATGCCTGCCTGCTCCACGTTCCGCGCACGAGCTTGGCCAGTGTTCTCGCGCACGTCTTTGCAGCGCTACGTGGCGGTGGCCAATTCTTTGCAAGTTTCAAGGCTGGCGAAGAGGACGGTCGCGACCGGTTCGGCAGGTACTATAATTATCCCTCAGCCCGGAGGCTGAAGGATCTCTATAAGACGTTACCATGGCAAAGCGTTGTGATCGAGTCAGGCAAGGGCGGCGGCTATGACGGCCTTCCAACCGATTGGCTATACGTCACAGCCACCAAGACCCGTTAGCCTTCTTCCGCTTCGCGAACGGCCATCTCGATTTCATCAACCAGCGCCGGATCAAGGTCAAGACGCGCTGCCAGCATCTGGAGATAGGCCTTTTCCGCACCATGGTCCGGATCGATCGCAAGCCGTGATGCCGCGTAGATTTCCGCAGCATGTTCCGGCGTGTCGGCGCTGGCCACGACCTTGTCGAGATCCAGCGGCGCGCGGAGCTCATCCATCAGGAAGGCCTTGGCTTCGCTGTCGAGACCAACCTCATCGATCTTGGAAAAAATCCGATTCTGCTCATCCGCATCAATATGACCATCGGCCTTGGCGGCAGAAATCATCGCGGTCAACAAGCTGATTGCAAAAGCGTTTTCGCCGCCTTGCGCCCCGGCAGGGTCAAAAGCCGTGCCGCGCGGCGCGTCCAGCGGCACCGACCCTGAGTCCGGATACTGCGGCCGTGGCGCGCCCTGCTGATTGGCCTGGTAGCCCTGATAGGCCTTGTAGGCGAGGCCCGCCACCAGCGCCAGACCGCCATATTTGACCGCGCTCTTGCCAATCTTTCGGCCGGATTTAGTGCCCAGCATCAGGCCGGCGAGGCTGCCGAGCGCCAAGCCGCCGCCCTGGGAGGAAAGAAAGTCCTTGCCTTGAGACATCAGATCGCCTGATGAGCCGTTGCCGGACCTGCGGTCGGATCCACCGGTCGCGGCTCCGCCCGCTCCACCGAGGAACTGGTCCAGCAAAGACTTGGCATCAAACATTCTCATTTCTCCTGCATCCGGCAATCAGGCCGATCATTTCAATTCCACTTCGATTTGGGGCGCCTTGCCCGCTCGCGCAAGGTTTTTTGCCAATTCTTCACGAAAGCGGCAGGGAATTGTCGTCCTTCAACGTCTCCATGGCGATGGAGGAGCGAACATTCTGCACCGCTTCATGAGGCAGCAATTCGTCGTTGATCACCCGGCTGAGCGCCTTCAGGTCTTTCACCACCACTTTCAGCATGTAATCGACATCGCCGGTCAGGGTGTGCGCCTCCTGCACCTCAGGCATTGCCGTCACCATTTCACGGAACCTTCGAGCGTTTTCCCGGCTGTGCGCCCCGAGTGTAACCCCAACATAGGCCGTGACGCCTAGGCCAAGTGCGTCCGGGTCGAGCGTTGCCCGATACCGGCGGATGACGCCGTCCTGTTCGAGCCTTTGACGACGGCGCGAGACCTGGCTGGCGGAGAGACCTATCCGCTCGCCGATTTCCTGATTGGTCAGGGCAGCATTGTCCTGAAGCACGCGCAGCAATTTCAAATCAAAGCCATCCAATGCAAGTGACATGCACCAATTCCATCTTTTCTATGATTTTCATGCGTCACTTTACGGATTTTTACGCGGTTTGCACACACTTTGCGCGCGCCCGCGCGCATTCTGGGAGGAGCATTTTCTGGAGGAGAGATTCATGGGCCCGTTTCCCCACGACGCACCGGTCGCGACGATCACCGAAGACAATCCGGCCGGCACCGACGGTTTTGAATTCGTCGAATTCGCTCATCCGGAACCAGAAAAACTGGCCGAACTCTTCACGCGCATGGGCTACACTAAGGTCGCAACCCACAAGTCCAAAGACATCTCGGTCTGGCGTCAGGGCAATGTGAACTATCTGGTGAACGCGGAGCCAGGCAGCCACGCCATGCGCTTTGTCGATGACCATGGCCCCTGCGCACCTTCCATGGCCTGGCGGGTTGTCGACGCAAAACACGCTTTCGAGCATGCTGTTTCCAAGGGTGCCGAGCCCTACGAGGGCGACGACAAGGCACTCGACGTTCCCGCCATCGTCGGGATCGGCGGCTCGCTGCTCTATTTTGTTGATCAATATGGCGACAAGGGCTCGGTCTATTCAGCCGAGTTCAACTGGACCGGCGACGTTGACCCGAAGCCGGAAGGGGTCGGCTTTTATTACCTCGACCACCTGACCCACAATGTCTATCGCGGCAACATGGACAAGTGGTGGGCCTTCTATCGCGAGCTGTTCGGCTTCACCCAGATCCATTACTTCGATATCGATGGCCGGATCACCGGGCTTGTCAGCCGCGCGATCACCTCGCCTTGTGGCAAAATCCGCATTCCTCTGAACGAATCCAAGGATGACACGAGCCAGATCGTCGAATATCTGAAAAAATACAAGGGCGAGGGCATTCAGCACATCGCGGTGGGAACGGACGGCATCTATGACGCCACCGACAAACTCGCCACCAACGACCTGAAGTTCATGCCCGGCCCGCCGGAAATCTACTACGAGAAAAGCGCCGACCGGGTTCAGGGCCATGACGAGCCGATCGAGCGCATGAAGCAGCACGGCATCCTGATCGACGGCGAGGGCGTCGTGAACGGCGGCATGACCAAGATTCTGCTGCAGATCTTCTCGAAGACCGTAATCGGCCCGATCTTCTTCGAGTTCATCCAGCGCAAGGGCGACGAGGGCTTCGGCGAAGGCAACTTCCGCGCCCTGTTTGAGAGTATCGAGGAAGACCAGATCCGCCGCGGTGTGATCGAGGTCGATGCGGCCGAATAGGCAACCAGCAGCCGACTCGGGCGAATTTCCGGATTTAGACGGCCTTGGCTGCCAGTATCTGCGCCAATTCGCTACCGTCATGCGCCAAAAAGATTTGTGTCTTGGGGAGCTTGGGCAGACCATAATTGCCTGAAACCTCAACCAACCCATCCTTGGCGAGGGAGATCGGCAAAGCAGCGACCGCGAGATCAGCACGCAGGGCGGCCAACTGGCCTGCGGATGTATCGCTGGAATAAGCGACCCGATAAGGTATTCCGGTCGCATCCAACGCCTGCAGCGCGGCACGTCGCCAGGCGCAACGGATTTCGGCAATAGCGAGCGGAAGCGGTGAGCGCTCAATCGCCCGTCCGCCCTCATTCATCAGCCATACAAGGGGTTCTGAGGCCAGCTCACGAACCTGTAACCCCGGTTCTTCCACTTCATTGAACAATGCGACACCCGCTTGACCATCGGCAAAGATGCTCTGCACGGCGTCGCTCGTCTCAAGCCGAACATCAACGACAATTGCCGGATGCGTCTCTGCCAATTTGTTCAGTAGGCCCGGGACCAGGGAAACGCCCAGGTCAAACGGTGCGACCAAGCGAAGGCGCCCGGCCAATGAGGATCCCCGGAAATATGCCATCGCTTCGGCGTTAACTCCCAGAAGCTTGCGTCCGTAGCCCAGCATCACTTCACCCTGTTCCGTTAGGGCAATGTGGCGTGCGTCGCGGGTCATCAGCCGAACGCCAACTTGTTCTTCCAGCTTGGCGATATGCAGACTGACGGCCGAAGGCGAGAGGTTTACCCGTGCCGCAGCGCGCCGGAATGTTCCGGTTTCGCAAATCGCCACAAAGCTGCGCACTGCATCCAGATTGAACGCGCGGTTGCTCCCGGCGAAAATGTCGGGACTCTGCTTTGTTGAGAAAATCTCGTCCATAGATCATCAATGTATCGTTTTTCTGATCTTTCGTCAAAGTCTAGGTTGCCGGTACTTCAGGAGACCGACATGATCAGAACCAACAAGAACCTTGCTCTAGGGGCACTCTGGGCCATCTTCGCGATCGTGATCTGGGCCGGTTCGCTCGTGCTGCTGAGATTTGGCACGATCACACATCTCAACGCCTATGATCTGACCGCGCTGCGGTTTGGCTTAGCTGGCGTGCTGTTGTTGCCCATCGTCGTCCGGCAAGGATTTGCGCGCGATCAACTTGGTCTCAAGGGTCTTACTGTCATGATCTGTGGTTTCGGCGCGCCATACATCATCTTGATTTCCTATGCGCTGAGAAGCGCCCCGGCGTCTGCAGCGGGCGCCGTGAACCCGGGCATTATGGCCGTCTCTTCTGTCTTGCTGGGGGCGGTCGCGTTCAAAGACAAGGTGGGCGTCAGACACGTCGTCGGCATCCTGTCGATCCTGATGGGATTGCTCATTCCCGTGCTACTGAGCTCGGCAGGCTTTACCGGCGGGCAGGCCATCCTGGTTTTGACAGGACTCATGTGGGCGTCTTATGCCTTGATTGTGCGAAAAAGCGGCATTGCGGCCCTCCATGCCACTGCCATCGTCGCGGTTGGGTCTGCAGCCGTTTACATGCCTGTCTACGTTCTGTTTCTCCCGAAACAAATCGCTGAAGCGCCTGGACGCGATATCCTGGTGCAGATGGGATTCCAGGGCGTTTTGGTCAGCATCTTTGCGCTATATGCTTTTAATCGCTCGAGCGAATTACTCGGACCTGTGACCGGATCCACATTGCCTGCATTGATCCCTATCGTCACGTTGCTCATGGGATTTATTGTGCTCGACGAACAGGCTGGCTCAAGCGAAGCGATTGTTGCAATCGCGATTGGCATCGGCGTCGCGCTGATCCTTTCGGCTCGAAAACACACCTCTCCTTCGTAATTGTCGGGATTATCCCGGCAATACAAAAAACTGCTCGGCAGAAGAGTCCCGTGGATACCCGGGACCGGCACGAGGATGACGCCGGTAGGCGCGGCAGAATTGTTGCCAGTCGCGTCTTAGGCGACCTTGGCTTCCAGGACGTCCCAGACCCTGGCGGCGATGTCCGGGCCGCCGAGTTTTGCGACGGCGCGGATGCCAGTTGGGGCGGTGACGTTGATTTCCGTGAGGCGACCGTCGATCACATCGATGCCAACCAGGATCAGACCTTTTTCCTTCAGGGACGGGCCAAGGCGGGCGCAGATTTCCCGCTCCTTCTCGGTCAACTCGCTTTCCCTGGCCGCACCGCCGCGCACCATGTTGGAGCGAAGGTCACCTTCGGCCGGAACCCGGTTGACCGCACCGGCAAATTCACCGTCGACCAGAAGGATGCGCTTGTCGCCGTGCTTCACATTGGGCAGGAACTGCTGGACGACCCAGGGCTCGCGGAAGGTGGCCGCAAAGAAGTCATAGAGCGAGCCGTAATTCAGATCGTCGCGGGTGATGCGGAACACCGCCGCGCCGCCATGGCCAAACAGCGGTTTCATGACGATGTCGCCATATTCGGCGCGGAACAGATCGATTTCGTCACGATCGCGGGTGACGAGCGTCGGCGGCATCAGGTCGGCAAACTCTGTGACAAAGAGCTTTTCCGGCGCATTTCGCACCTCAGCTGGATCGTTCACCACCAGAGTGTTCGGATGAACCTTCTCCAGAATGTGGGTCGCGGCAATATAGGAGAGGTCAAACGGTGGATCCTGACGCATGAGGACCACATCCACATCCGCCATGTTGAAACGCTGCTTCTCGCCAAGCGTGAAGTGGTTCCCGACTTCGTCGCGCACTTCGACCGGCTCCAGACCGCAGTAGACATCATCGCCGATCATGGCCAGACGGTCGGGCGTATAATGATACAGCGCGTGACCGCGGGCCTGTGCCTCGAGCATCAAAGCAAAAGCGCTGTCTCCGGCGATGTTTATCGAGGAAATATGGTCCATCTGGACCGCGACCTTGAGGGCCATGTGAAACGTCTCCCGGCAGGGGCGCTGAGTTCGCGCGAGGGAATTATGGTTCGGTTGGTCCAGATATGCGGTCGCCGCAGGGCTTTGTCCAGTGGAGCACGGAACTGTTATGCGCACTCAGCCCCATGACACCTTCACTCCCGCGCCTCAAAGGCACTGACGATCCGCTCGGGCCAGCGCCAGGGCCGGACAATCATGACGTCGAAGCGCAGGGTGTAGAAGCCGGCCTTGGGGTGTTCGGTGACGAAGATCTTCGCGGCCTTGATAATCCGCTTCTGGCTGGCTGGCGTGACGGCCTCCATGGCCGCATCCCGGGTCTTTCGTGCTTTCACCTCGATGAAGGCCACTGTCTTGTGCCGTTTGGCAATCAAATCAATCTCACCGGCTTTGGTCTTGTAGCGACGCTTCAGGATGCGCCAGCCGGTCAAGCGCAAGGCCCATGCAGCACGAATTTCGGCGAAATGGCCGAGACGATGGGCCTTTTGACGTCTGGCCGCGCCGCTGCCGTCCTGTCGTCCTGCCATGATCCGCTTCCGCCTCGTGTCAGGTGCCCGCGTCCGCCTTGAGCTCAAGCGCGCGTTTGTAGAGCTCATTGCGGTCGAGACCGGTCTGTTTGGCAACCGACTTGGCCGCGGCGCTGACAGGCATGTCCCTCAGCGCCTGGCTCAAGAGCGCGTCGGCGTCCTCGGCAGCGGCCTCCGGACCATCTTCGGGCGGAGCGATCATAATGACAATCTCGCCCTTTGGCGCGTCGCCGGAGAAGGTCTCGGCAAGCTCGGCCAGAGTTCCTCGTTCGAACGTCTCAAACCGTTTGGTGAGTTCACGAGCCACCGCAGCTTCGCGCGCCTCGCCCATGATTTCGGCCATGGTTGCCAGCGTTGCCCCGAGCCGGCGCGGGGATTCGTACAGGACCAGCGTCGCCGGGATCTTTGCAAGCTCCGCCAGCCTGGTCTTTTTCGGACCGCCCTTTTGCGGCAGAAAACCGGCGAAGAGGACCGTATCACTCGGCAGTCCGGAGCCAACAAGGCCGGCAAGCAAGGCAGAGGCGCCCGGGATGGGGATGACCTTGTGACCCGCGGCGACCACGTCGCGGACGAGCCGGTAACCAGGATCTGAAATCAGCGGCGTGCCCGCATCGCTGACAAGGGCAACCGCGTCACCGCGGTCGAGCGCTTCCAGAATCTTCGGCCTCTGGCGGTCGGAGTTGTGCTCATGATAGGGCATGAGGGGCGTTTTCAGCCCGAACCGATGGGTCAAGGTCCCAGTCACGCGGGTGTCCTCGCAGGCGATGACAGACGCTCCGGCAAGGGTTTCGAGGCCGCGCACCGTGATATCGCCAAGGTTTCCGATTGGCGTGGAAACGATATAAAGCGCCGGCTCCAGGCGGGGCGCGGAAAAGGCGTGCTCCGACAAGATGTAACGGCGTTGATCGGTGCTCTCGGCGGAGGTCATGCGCTTCCCGGTTCGGTCCTGGCAAAGGTTGTTACGCTGCAGATACTTGCAGCGCAGCGATGCCCCAATGCCGGCTAAAAATGGTCCATGTCTCTGGCTAATGGTGAGTGAACCCAAGCGCAAGCGCAAATCCGGGGACATCAGGCCCCGCCAAGAGAGGCGTGGAAACTGGACAGACGCACGGTGAATCCGTAAGTGTTTGAAAAGGTGCTCGAGGAGGCAGAATTGATCGACACAGGCGCATTCACCGGTTTGAGCCGGACCGCAGGAAGACTGAAGACATATCTGCGTGCAGGATTTGTCGGTCTTGGCGCTCTGACGCTTGCCGGTTGCATGGGATCCACGCTCGGCTCCTATCCAGGTGAGTCGATCAACGCCGGCGAGCCGGTCACGACCACAGGCGAAGTTGTCGGTACCGGCAGCGTGCGTGTCGGCTTGCTACTGCCCATGACCGGCGGCGGCAGCGCGACCTCCATTGCCACAGTGTTCAAGAATGCCGCCGAGCTCGCCCTTGCCAATTTCCCGAATGCGGATGTCCAGCTTTTGGTCAAGGACACGGCCGGCACGGCCCAGGGCGGCCAGGCGGCGGCGCAGGCAGCCATTGCTGAGGGCGCTGAATTGATCCTCGGCCCGGTCTTCGCGCCGGCCGTTTCGGGTGCTGCCACCGTGGCGAAATCCTCCGGTGTCCCGGTTGTCGCTTTCTCGACCGATGTTTCCGTTGCCTCGCGCGGTGTCTATCTGCTGAGCTTCCTGCCCCAGACCGATGTCCGGCGGATTATCGGTTATGCAGCCAGCCAGTCGAAACGCTCCTATGCGGCGTTGATCCCGGATGACACCTATGGTGCCGTCATCGAAGCCGCCTTCCGGCAGGAAGTCGGCAGGACAGCCGGCCGGATTGTCTCGATCCAGCGCTACAAGCTCAACGGAACAGACACCGCGGACCTGCTTGCCAAAACCCAGGCGCTGTCGTCGGCCATGGGTCAGATCGACAGCCTATTCATTCCTGCAGGCGGCGGCGTCGCTCCGGTGGTCATGCAGACATTGACGTCATCGGGCGCCAATCTAGGCCAGGTCAAGGTCCTGGGAAGCGGCCAGTGGGATACGGCGGACATGAAGTCGAACCCGCTCATGGTCGGCAGTTGGTATCCGGGCCCTGAAGACAAGGGCTTTCAGGCCTTCGCCAGCCGCTATCAGGGTGCCTATGGTACGCCGCCTCCACGCAACGCCACGCTTGCCTATGACGGGGTGACCCTGGCAGCCGGGCTTGTTCGTTCTGCAGGGCCGCAGCGCTTCGCGACAAGTGTGCTGACCAATCAGGACGGCTTCATCGGGATTGACGGCCTGTTCCGGTTCAAGTCAAACGGCCAGAACGAGCGCGGACTTGCGGTCTATCAGCTCACCGGCAGCGGCACCCAGGTGATTTCCGCAGCGCCGAGAGATTTCCGGTCCGGCACCTGACGGGCCATCAGGAGCAAAAACAGATGCTCACCGACAAGCGTGTGGTGCTGATCATTTCCGGTGGCATCGCCGCCTACAAGTCGCTCGACCTGATCCGGCGCCTGCGCGAGCGCGGCGCACTGGTCCAGGCCGTAATGACCCGAGGGGCGCAGCAATTCATCACTCCACTCGCCGTCGGTGCGCTGACAGCCAGCAAAGTCTATACCGAACTCTTTGACCGGGAGGCTGAACAGGACGTGGGCCATATTCGCCTCGCCCGTGACGCGGACCTGGTTCTGATTGCACCAGCGACCGCGGACCTCATGGCAAAGATGTCCCACGGCATCGCCGACGACCTGGCCACCGCGGTTCTTCTGGCAACGGACAAGCCGGTTTTGGTCGCTCCGGCCATGAACCCGAAGATGTGGTCCCATCCGGCCACGACCCGCAACGTTGCAACACTCAAGGCTGACGGTCTGGCGTTCATTGGCCCCAATGCCGGCGAAATGGCCGAAAGCGGGGAAGCCGGGGTCGGGCGCATGGCGGAGCCCATGGAGATTGCAGACGCGGCCGAGCACCTTCTTTCAGAGACCCCTTCCCGGGACCTGCCCGAGCTGCCGCTTGCCGGCCGGCATTTCCTCATCACCTCCGGCCCGACCCACGAGCCGATCGATCCGGTGCGCTACATTGCAAACCGGTCTTCCGGCAAACAAGGTCACGCCATTGCGGCAGCAGCAGCCGCCGCCGGTGCACAAGTCACTCTGATTTCAGGTCCCGTCTCGATTCCTGATCCGCTGGGCGTTGCTGTTGTCCACGTTGAAACAGCCGAACAGATGCTTTCCGCCGTAAGGAAGGCCCTGCCGGCAGACGTGGCCATCATGGCGGCTGCCGTCGCGGACTGGCGGGCCTCGAGTGAAGGCGCTCAGAAGATCAAGAAGGACGGCTCCGGTCAGCCTCCTGAGCTGAACCTGATCGAAAATCCGGACATTCTGGCAACCGTCGGCCATCACGAGCGCCTTCGACCCAGGTTAGTTGTCGGCTTTGCTGCCGAAACCCAGAACCTCTTGGACAACGCCCGCGGCAAGCTGCAGCGCAAACGCGCGGACTGGATCGTGGCCAACGATGTCAGCCCGGAAACAGGTGTCATGGGCGGCGACGCGAATACGGTGCGGATCGTCAGTGCAGAAGGTGTCGAGGACTGGCCAAACCTGGACAAGACGGAAGTCGCCCGCCGCCTCGTCGCCCGGATCGCGGATTATCTGAAGTCACAGAACGCCTAAACGACTTCTCCCGCCGGAAAGCGATAGTAGCTCATGCTGATCGTGCTGTGGGAGTAGCTGCGATGCAGCAGCTCCGGCGCCGCTTCATGGCCCGAGGCACCCATGGCGAAGAAGAGCGGTAGAAGATGCTCTTCCGTCGGATGGGCGCGTCGAAACTCCGGCCCCGCACCGAGATCAGAAAACCACTCGATTTTTCCGCGATTCAGGCCATCATCCAACCATTGGTCAAAGCGAATGGCCCAGGGAGCCGGCTCAGTACCCTCAGGGAACAGCTCGCGCAAATTATGCGTCGTGCTTCCCGAGCCGATGATCAGAATCCCCTGCTCTGACAATGAGGCGAGGCTTCGGCCGAGGGCATGAACGCTCTCGGGTGTGCTGTCGTATGGCAGCGACAGCTCAACGATAGGAACGGATGGATCTGGGTAGGCAAGGGAAAGCGGCACCCAGGCACCATGGTCGAGACCCCATGATCCGTCCTCTTCTGCCGGAATTTCGGCGATCTGAAGAAGCTGAACGACGCGGCTCACCAGATCTGCACTGGCTTGCGCTGGATACTGAATATCGAACAGCGCCTGCGGAAATGCGCCGAAGTCATGAATGGTCGTCAAGATTCCCGGTGCGGTGATCTTCTGCCCCTCCGTCTCCCAGTGGGGCGACAGGAGGACGATGCCCTGCACATCCGGCATGGTTCCGGCGAGTGAGCGGAGGAAGCGGTTGGCCGGGATATCGGTGATCGCCAGCATCGGCGACCCGTGCGCCAGAAACAGTGGTGCAATCGCGGCGGAGTGAGCAGTGTCTTTGACTGTCATGACCTTCCCCATGTGAAGCCGACCGTTTTTTGAACCGCAGAGCGGCACAACGGCCTTTCCTAAACCAAGATGGGTCTCGAACGTCGACCTGAGAAGTCGGGAATTCGTCACATAGTCGTTCACTCATCGCGAACAATGCGCGCGTCAAAATTGCGATTGGTCAATAAATGGTCCGACCCTACCGGAGCGAAATCACGCTCCGGTAGGGTCTTGGTTGTAAATGATCGTCAGAAGCCGACGTTGATCAGCTGGACGCGCCGGTTGATCTCGGCGTCCGGCTTGGAAGGGTCACGAAGCTGCTCTTCGCCCAAACCAACGGCTTCAAGCTGGCCTGCGGGAACCCGGAACGTCGTTACAAGAGCGTCGCGAATGGCGTCGGCGCGGCGCTGGGAAAGATTCAGATTGTATTCCCGATCCCCCTTGGCATCCGTATGGCCGACCACAAAAAAGGTCTGGCCCATCAGATATGGCGTGTGCAGGGCATCGGCGATGATCCCCACCGTCTCGTAGGATTCAGGACGAATCCGATCCGAGTCGAAGTCGAACGTGATCTCGACGTTGAACTGGCGCAGTTGTGCCAGTTTCGCCGCCAGTGGCAATACTTCGGTCGAGTTATCGCCAGGATACTTCTTGATGTGCTCGAGCGCCTGCTTACGCAGATCGTCGGCGCTGATATCCACCTTCGCCTGAGCACCTTGAAGAGAATTGACGATCTCGTTGCGCGAAAGGGCGGTCTGAGCATTGACGGCGGAGAGACCCAGTCCGAAGACAACCGCAAAGGTCGCCAGTCCCGTGGGCAGTGGAGTATTAAATTTCATGATCTTACCTCAAAAACTGCTGGGAACGGGTCAGCGATAGCCGGCCAAGTCTATGGCCGTATTGCACTTTTCGCTGACGCTCGGCTGCGCCTTCAACAGACAGCGAAGAACGTTGCCGTTGCCCGGTTTGACCAGCTTGCAATACTGTTGAGCATCCCGGTCACAGAGCTTGGGAGCAGCTGCCTGAGCGGCAAAGCGGGCCTCAAGAAGGGCCGTTACAGTAATGCTGTCCGCCGCGCATTGGGCCGAAATCTTGGATTGATTCTGGCTCAGGCACTGGCCGATCTCGTTGTTTCCAAGGTTGGCAGTCTTGCAATAAGTGTTGATGTCCTTGCCGCAGCTTGCACCCAAAATCTTGATCGCATCTGCGAACCCAACCGTTTGTGCAGAGGCGGGCAGAACCGGCGCCATTAGAAAACACGTCATTATGAGCACTAGAAATTTGTTCACGTGAAAGACTCCCATTTTGATCTTTAAACTAGAATCATGCGCACTTTTTCATCCCGCCGCACCGACCGCAAGGGGAGTGCTCAAAAATCGGGGACGGAGTTTAGGGGTAGTTGACAAAGGCCTGAGCAAATCCATTGAGTAGCCGACCATTCGCATGTTCCGCAGGAGCCTTCATGACCGTCCGCCTCGAACTCAAACGCCTGCCCCATGGCGCCGATTTGCCACTTCCTGCCTACCAGAGCGACCTCGCTGCCGGACTCGATCTGCTGGCAGCCGTTGATGAGCCTCTGGTGCTCTCGCCCGGCAAGCGCGCACTTGTGCCAACCGGCCTTGCCATGGCCCTGCCCGCAGGCTTCGAAGGCCAGGTCAGGCCACGTTCCGGACTGGCGGCGAAAAATGGCGTGACGGTTCTCAACACCCCAGGCACGGTCGATGCGGACTATCGCGGCGAGGTGAAAATTATCCTCGTCAACCTTGGCGATGAGCGCTTCACGATCGAGCGCGGCGCACGGATCGCGCAGCTCGTTGTTGCTCCGGTCCTGCAAGCGGATCTGATCGAAGTCGAGACCCTGTCTGAGACAAAGCGCGGCGCAGGTGGCTTCGGCTCAACGGGCACCGGTTCATGAGCCCGCGCGCGCCACTGTTTTCATGATGAGCTGCCAGATTGGAATTTCTTCCCTCGCAATTCACTGCGATTGCACCTAATTTTCATTCGTTAAAAGGCGATCTTTCAACGCCAAATCTGGGGGACCACCATGAGCGACAAAAAGCCAGGCCGCGGCCGGATCTATTCTTCCATCACCGAAACCATTGGCGATACGCCGATCGTTCGGCTGGACCGTTTGGCGCACGCTCATGGCGTGAAAGCCAACCTGCTGGGCAAGCTCGAGTTTTTCAACCCGATTGCGAGTGTCAAAGACCGCATTGGCGTTGCCATGATTGAATCCATGGAACAGACCGGAAAGATCACGCCGGGCAAATCCGTGCTTGTCGAACCGACGTCGGGCAACACCGGAATCGCCCTCGCGTTCGTGGCTGCCGCAAAAGGATACCGGCTTGTCCTGGTGATGCCGGAGACCATGTCGGTTGAACGGCGCAAGATGTTCAAGATCCTCGGCGCCGAACTGGAATTGACCGATGGCGCAAAGGGCATGAAAGGCGCAATCGCGCGCGCGCAGGAACTCGTCGACGAGACTCCAGATGCAGTGATGCCGCAACAGTTCGAAAATCCGGCAAACCCGGAGATCCACCGCAACACCACCGCCGAAGAGATCTGGAACGACACTGACGGCGCTGTCGATGTCTTTGTCTCCGGCATCGGCACCGGCGGAACGATCACCGGCGTTTCCCAGATCCTGAAAGCCCGCAAACCCGGCCTGCACGTGGTTGCCGTCGAGCCTACGGACAGCCCGATCCTGTCTGGCGGCAACCCGGGACCGCACAAGATCCAGGGCATTGGCGCTGGTTTTGTCCCAGGCATTCTGGACACATCTGTCTTCGATGAAGTTGCGACAGTCTCCAACGACGAGGCTTTCGCGATGGCCCGAGAAGTTGCCAAGACCGAAGGCGTTCCCGTCGGCATTTCGTCAGGCGCTGCGCTCAGCGCTGCCATCAAGGTCGGCCAGCGCGACGACATGGCTGGCAAGACCATCGTGGTGATCATCCCGTCTTTCGCGGAACGCTATCTGTCGACCGCCCTTTTCGACGGGCTTTGAGAGCCCTCACTCTCTTAGACAAGAGCGGCCATGAAAACGGCAGGAGACGTGCTCAGCCTCGCTCCTGTCGTTCTGTTTCTTCGGCAAGTGGCTAGTCGAGCACCCCTTCGGTCGAAAATTCGCAGACCTCAGCCATTTTGAGGTAGGCCGCCGAAAATCCGTTCAACGAGGCGATGATCAAACTGCCTCCGGCAACGGAAACCGCCAGCTCGCCATTGCGACGCATCGCCTGAAGAGCCAGGATATTATCCTTCTGCGCCACCCGCCCATTGGCGAAGGCAAAACCCTCTTCATCGAACCCGGCTTCAACCTTCCCCGTGACGCTATCCCCGTCATCGAAAGAGAAGTAGACCGGCTCACCATTTTTCATAAGTGTTGCGTGGCCGCGAAAGGCCCGCTCCAAAACGGAGACCTCCGGATAACTGTAGGGAGGACCAGCATCTCCGCTGAAAAATGTCGCGGAAATGCTCGGAAGACCGTCACCACCTGTGAAAATCACACACCGCTTGTGGCCGTCCTGCTCCGATTCAACTTTCTCAATCGAAACGTTCCAGTCCTTGTAGCTCCAAAAGTCCTGGGCGGCGGCAGTTTGAACGAAACCCAGGCTCGCCAGCACACAAGACAGGCTAATTGCTAAAAAACGCATATATCATCCTTACGTCAAATGAGTACGGCGTTTCTCTTGTCGCAAACTGATTACGATTCCTTGCAGGAATCGCATTGAAATCAACCAATTGCGAAGAAGAAGATACACTGTCACCGATGATGCAAAATCCGGCCGAGCGTATTCATCAGAATCTGGGCGGCAAGTGTGCTGGTGGATCCCGTCGGGTCATAGTCCGGCGCCACCTCAACAAGGTCCAGACCGACAATCGAGCCCCGCTGCGCCAGTCCGTCAATGAATTCGAGGATCTCGTAGTAGAGAAAGCCGCCGTGGCTCGGTGTACCGGTTCCCGGGGCAATCGACGGGTCGAATGCATCGATGTCTATGGTCAGATAATAACGCGCACCTTCGGGAATCCGGGCCAGCATTTGCTCCACACCAAGCTTGCGAAAGTGGCGGACAGACTGGATGTCGGATCCCATGGCTCTAGCATCCTCATAGCCGTCGCGGGCTGTCGAGGAGACGTTGCGGATGCCGATCTGGCTGAGCCCGCTGACATAAGGCTTTTCGGCGGCCCGGCGCATGGGGTTTCCATGGCCGTAGCGGACGCCGTGACGCTCGTCGACAAAGTCCAGATGGGCATCGATCTGGACCACATGGATCGGATCTTCAGCGTCAAAGGCGTTGATGCAGGGAATGTTGATTGAGTGATCGCCGCCCAGCACCACCGGCAGGGCACCCGCCGCCAGGATCTTGCGAACACCGGCTTCGATGTTGGCATGGCTCTGGGTGGTATCCGTGTGGATGATGTCCGCGTCACCAAGGTCAACGATGCGGGTCGTTTCGGCCGGCAGATAGGTGATGTCGTCTTCGAAATCATACGCCCCGGCGTGGCCGAAGGAAAACAGCGTTGAGGCTTCACGAATTCCGCGCGGTCCCATGCGCGCCCCTGACCGCCATTGGGTGCCCATGTCGAAAGGGGCTCCGAGAACCGCAACATCCGCGTCTATGGCATCCCAATCCGCCTGATAAGGGTACTTTCCAAAAGTACAAATGCCGACAAAAGGCAGGTTCAAACGCCCCGTTTCGTAGCCATGGGATGTCAAATCAGGATCTCCGCGACAATTGCAATAAGTCCCTCACCGTAGAGGACAGGCCTGTCTGCGGCCAACAAAAAACCCCGCCCAGATGAAGGGCGAGGTTAATGTTACGATTCGGGAAACTCGGTATCAGCGGATGTCGAGAAAACCGATGATCTTGCGAACATCCTTGAGGATCGGCTCGGCAATGGCCGAGGCTTTTTCCGCGCCAGTCTTCAAGATCGCGTCGATTTCCGAGGTGTCGGCCATCAGACGGCGCATTTCATCCGTCATCGGCGAGAGTTTTTCGACCGCCAGATCCGACAGGGCCGGCTTGAAAGCCGAGAACTGCTGGCCGCCAAATTCTCCAAGGACTTCCTGCTTGGACTGACCTGAAAGTGCGGCATAGATGCCGACCAGATTGTCTGCCTCCGGGCGATCCTTCAGGCCATCGACCTCACTCGGCAGAGCCTCGGGGTCGGTTTTGGCTTTCTTGATCTTCCGTGAGATGGCCTCGGCGTCATCGGTCAGATTGATCCGCGAGAGATCCGAAGGATCGGACTTGGACATTTTCTTGGTGCCGTCACGCAGGCTCATGATACGGGTCGCGGGACCTGCAATCATCGGTTCCGTCACCGGAAAGAACAGGTCTTCCGGCAGCTCCGGCGAAGGCGTGGGGTTCGGCACGCCAACGTCCAGCTCCTTGATCCTGGCAGCAAAGTCATTGTTGAATTTTTGCGCGATATCACGGGTTAGCTCCAGATGCTGTTTCTGGTCGTCACCGACGGGAACATGCGTTGCCTTGTAGGCAAGAATGTCGGCAGCCATCAGGCTTGGATACGCCAGAAGCCCGAGAGAGGCGTTTTCCTTGTTCTTCCCGGCCTTGTCCTTGAACTGCGTCATCCGGTTCATCCAGCCGATGCGGGCGACGCAGTTGAAGATCCAGGCCAGTTCCGCGTGTTCACGCACCTGGGACTGGTTGAAGATGATCGACTTCTTGGGATCGATTCCAGCGGCAATATAGGCCGCGGTCACTTCACGGGTCGCAGCAGTCAGCTTGCCCGGATCCGGGAAACCGGCCGTGATCGCATGAAGATCAACAACACAGAAGATCGATTCCATCTGATCCTGGATCGGGACCCAGCGGGATACCGCTCCAAGATAATTGCCAAGATGAAGATTGCCGGTCGGTTGAACGCCGGAAAAGACGCGGGGCTTGAACGCCGTCATTTTCTGTCCTTTTTCGCAAGATGCCGGTTGGAAGGGCTCTTGTGGTGATCGATGGCACGGTCTTACGGCACCAGGCAAAGCTCTTGCAAGCATCGAGCTTACCGATGGTGAATTCTGCAGGTCAGGTGTTGCGCCGCTTCAACGTCCGGAAATGCGCGACGAGATTGCTGCCCCCGGACAGCTGGGCAAAGACACCGAAAACGATCATGCCTGTCGCCACGAGTGCGGCGAGGCCTGCGACGCGGATCAAGAAGTTGGCCCCGGAGATCCAGGGGGCCAGACCGATTGCGGCAAAGTGGATCGCAACGCCCATTAGGGCGCTCGCGATCAGGATCAGCACGAGCTTCCTCAAAACCGTCAGGTCAGGCGTGAAATGGCCGCGCCGCCACAGAACAATGACCAGAAGCCCGGTGTTCACCCACCCGGCGACCGTCGTGGCCAAGGCTATGCCCACGTGTTGCAGGAAGGGGAAGAACGCGAGCGAAAGAGCGACATTGACCGCCATCCCGACCCCGGCAAACCACATGGGCGTCTTTGTATCCTCGCGCGCGAAATAGCCTGGAGAAAAGACCTTGTTCAAGACAAAGGCCGGAAGCCCAAAGGCAAAGGCCGCGAGCGCAGCCGCGGTCCCTTCGGTCGCAAGCGCATCGAACTGTCCGCGCTCAAAGAGCACTGAGACAATCTCATGGGGAACAACCGCCAGCGCCACTGCCGAGGGCAGGGTCAGTACCAGGGAGAACTCAAGCGCATTGTTGAGGCTTCGTTGATACTGGTCTTCATGACCGGCGCGCAACTGACGGGTAAGGCTTGGCAGCAGGACCACGCCGATGGCGATGCCGATCACGCCGAGAGGCAATTGATACAACCTGTCGGCATAATACAGCAGGGCATTGGCACCGTCCTGAAGCGACGCGATGACCTGGCCGACCGCGACATTGATCTGCGTGACTCCACCGGCGATGACGCCAGGTATGCCCAATGCAAGAAGGCGCTTGGCCGATTTCGTGTAGCGCGGGCGATATATGGGAATGCGGAAACCCAGGCGCTTCAGGTCCCACAGGACAACCGACAGCTGGAAGATGCCCGCAACGGTCACACCGACCGTGAGAATGACGCCAAGCGTGTAGGGGTCCTCAACGCCGGACAGGATCACCCCTCCAAGCACCAGACTCATGACCACATTGAGCATAACCGGTGCAAAAGCGGCTGCAGCGAACCTTTGATAGGTATTCAAGATACCGCCGATGAAGGCGAGCATGGACATGAAGACCAGGTAGGGGAAGGCGATCCGGGACATGAGAACCGTCAGATCGTATTTCAACGTATCCCCGACGAACCCGGGGGCCAGGGCCCAGACGACCGCCGGCATGAAGATCTGCGCCAGTGCCGTCAGCACGAGCAGGCAGAACAGGAGGCCAGCACCGATTTCACCAGCAAACTTGCGCGCGGCGTCATCGCCCTCTTCTTCGACGGCACGTCCGAAAAGAGGGATGAAGGCGGAGTTGAAGGCCCCTTCCGCAAACAGACGCCGGAACAGATTGGGAAGCCGGAATGCAACCACGAAGGCATCAGCGACCGGGCCCGTGCCCACCGCGGCAGCCAGCAGAGTGTCACGCACGAAACCCAGAAGCCTGCTTGCCATCGTCGCGCCGCCAACCGTGGCGAAGTTCTTCAAAAGGCTCATGTTTCAAATCTCATGGCCTCGGGAACAACCCGCGGCGGTCAAATATCAGGTCAGGAAGCCTGCCGAGCGATCGGCGCAGCTGCACTCATGTCGATCGCTCCACCGACGGCCGCAGCCAGACGCTCGCGAATAATCTCCTGACGGCCGATGTTGGCGATCTTTTGTCCGGTCAGATCGGTCACGTAAAACACATCGACCACGCGCTCACCGAATGTCGAAATATGGGCTGACCCAATGTTGAGGTTCAAGGTCGCGATCGATCTGGTCAGGTCATACAATAGGCCGGACCGGTCCAGGCCGGAGATTTCCAGAACCGTATATTCGTCGGACCAGGAGTTGTTGACCAGAACGTCCGCCTCTACCTTAAACGCCTTCATTCGGCCCTTGACGGATGCCTTTTTGACGGTGGTCTCCGGCAGCGGCGCCTCGCCGTGCAGGGTCTTGCCAATCAGCTTGGCTATTCTCTCACCGCGTCTGCGCTCATCCGCATCGTCTGGCAGCTCACGGCTGATAAAAATCGTATCCAGGGCGAACCCATCGGTCGTTGTGTCAATTTGGGCGTCAACGATGTTCGCACCGGTCGCAAAACACGCGCCTGCGATCACGGACAGCAGGCGTGGGTGGTCGGGTGCCAGAACGGTGATTTCCGTCACCCCTTCGAAAGAATGCGGCGTAACGTCAAAGGCAAGCTTGTCATCATTTTGGTCGACCTTGCGGATCAGTTCTGCATGGGCCAGAGCGCGTTGCGGGTCAATACGCAGCCAATAAGCCTTGTAGTGACGGTTAACGTACGCGTTCCGCTCCTCTTCGCTCCAATGTCCCAGCTCGGAAACAAGCGTCTCCTTGGCCTGCTCCACTGCCTGTCGGTGGGACACCTTCGTGTGTCCACCGGTCAGATGCGGCTCGCACTCGTAAAAGAGGGTCCTCAGAAGTTGACCCTTCCAACCGTTGAACACACCGGGACCGACCGCGCGAATGTCGGCGACGGTCAGGATCAGCAGCAATTTCAGCCGTTCCAGCGACTGAACGACATTTGCAAAGTCCGTAATGGTCTTCCGGTCGGACAGATCGCGGGACTGGGCAATGGTGCTCATGTCCAGATGATGCTCGATCAGCCAGGCAACCGTGTCTGTCTCTGCACTGGTGAGACCAAAACGCGGGCAGAGCTTTCGCGCCACACGGGCTCCAGCAATGGAGTGATCCTCCGGACGGCCTTTCGCGATGTCGTGGAGGAACATGGCCACATAAAGCAGCTTCCGGCTTTGCAAAGTGCTTATCAGATCCGACGCCAACGGATGGTCTTCCCCAGAATCGCCTCGCTCAATCTGCGCCAGAACCCCAATCGAGCGGATCAGGTGCTCATCGACCGTGTAGTGGTGATACATGTTGAACTGCATCATCGCCACGACCTTGCCGAAGTCTGGAACGAACCGGCCCAACACGCCAGCCTCGTTCATCTTTCTGAGGGTCTTTTCCGGATTATTGCGGGACGTCAGGATCGAAACGAAAAGCCGATTTGCCTCGGGATCATTGCGCAGTCCGCGATCGACCAGCTTCAAAGAGCGGCGGATCAGCTTGGTCAGTTCCGGATTCAGATTGAAATCGTTCTTGTCCGCGACCTGAAACACACGGATGAGATTGATCGGATCATCGGCAAAGACCGTCTCCGACGTTGCATTGAGCCGGTTGTTCTCGACTTCAAAGCCTGCAAATCCGGTCACGGGCTTTGCCGCAACTGAAGGTCGGCCGACACGGAGCCGGCGCATGAGACCCGTAATGCCCTGACCGCGCGGTTCCTTGACATGCTGGCTTTCAAGCGCCGCGCATAGAATTCGCGTCAGATCACCGACATCCTTGGCCACCAGGAAGTAGTGCTTCATGAAGCGTTCCACATCCTTCTGGCCGGGATGCTGTGTATAGCCCAGCCTGATGGCGATCTCGCGCTGGACCTCAAAGGAGAGGCGCTCTTCGGGGCGTCCGGTCAGAAAGTGCAGGTGGCAGCGCACCGCCCAGAGAAAATCTTCCGACTTAACGAAGCGCTTGTACTCGGAGCGAGACAGCACTCCCTTCTTCACCAGTTCGGATTGGCGGCGCACCTGATAGTGGTATTTCGCGATCCAGAACAAGGTGTTGAGGTCACGCAGACCGCCTTTGCCTTCCTTGATGTTCGGCTCGACCAGATAGCGGGATGTGCCCTGCCGGCGGTGACGCTCGTCCCGCTCTTCCAGCTTGGCAGCAATGAATTCAGAGCTGCTGCCGGCGACGACCTCGTCATTGAAACGATTGATCAGCTCTTCATAGAGCGCCTCATCACCCCAGATAAACCGAGCTTCCAAGACCGCCGTCCGTATGGTCATATCCTGTTTGGAAAGACGGATGCATTCCTCGATGTTACGGGTCGCATGACCGACCTTCAGTCCGAGATCCCAAAGCATGTAGAGGATATATTCGACGACCTGTTCGCCCCAGGGGGTCTGCTTGTATGGCAACACAAACAGGAGATCGACGTCCGAACCCGGCGCAAGCGTGCCGCGGCCATAGCCACCGACTGCCACGACCGACATGCGTTCGGCAGCTGACGCGTTGGTTACACGGTACACATGGTGAAGCGCAAAGTCATAAATTACCCGGATCAGCTCGTCCTGCAGGAAGGACAGCCTCTGTGCGCACAAAAGGCCGCCGCCGTCTTCATTAAGACGCTCTTCCGCAATGGCGCGGCCGGCTTTCATGACGCTCTTCAGCTCACCAAGCACCTTCGATCGGATCTTGAGATCCGAGCCGTCGCCATCCGTATCCCTCGTCAGGTCGGACAGGCGTTGCCGCAGGGCATTCGCATCGATCAGGCCAGCAAGGTCTTCAGCGGTGTTCTTCATCAATCAGGCCGTTTTCCAAAATGTAGATGTGCCGGTCGGCTTGGGTCGCAAAGCGTCAGCGCAAGAAGCAGTATGCGCAGCAAAGGCTTTACAATCGGAGAATGCCTTTAAACGCCGTCCTTTGCCGCGACAACCCTCAACTGATGCAGCAGGTGAGCAAGGGACTCCGGCGATAGGCCTCCAATGTTCCCGGCCAAACGGTTGGCCAGCTCGGTCGCCTTCGGATCCATGCCAGCGGTTTCTAGCGTCACCTTTGGGTCGGACAATTCCGCAAGCCGCTGGATTTCTTCGGCTTCATCCCAGATGACATTGAAAAACGTGATGATCCTTTGCACAAGGAACCAGGTCGGCTTGCCGCGCTTGCCATGCTCAAGTGCTGAAAGATAGGCACTGGACACGGAAAGCTCCGCCGCCATGTCCTTCAAGGATATTCCGCGCTTTTGCCGCAATTCGCGGATCTTTGCTCCAAGAGGGGTCACTGTTTCACCTCCGTCTACGGATACGCACGTAGAGCGCACCTGACCCACCGTGGGTGACATGCGCCTCTTCATAGCCGATCACAAGGGACCGCATGTCCGGCATCGCCAGCCACTGTGGCACAACGCGGCGCAGAACGCCTCGCTCATCCATGAAGCCACCGCTTTCGCTCCGCCCGCCCTTGCCGGTGATCACCAACACAACCTTGTAACCTGAAGCCTGTGCCTCATACAAAAAACCGCGCAGGCGATCATGGGCCTGATGCTGGGTCAGGCCATGCAGATCTATGCGGCCATCGATGGGCTTTACACCGCGGACCAGCTTTTTTCTGTAGCGATGCTCGAGCTGATGAAGCGGAAGTGGCGCGGTCGGCTTGGGCGCTTTCGGTGGCGTGCGCATAGCCGTTTCCGTGCTAGGTTTGGGCTTTGCCGCCTGTTTCTTGCCATCGAGAATCTCTGAAAAGTCTTCAGGCTCGACCGGTTGTGGGGCCTGAGGGTGCATGGGTGTCAGCGTTTTCGTGACCTTGGCCCAAAGCTCCTTGTCCTCAGAGGTCAGCTGGCCCTTTTTGCGCTTTTTCGGCGGTTTCATCTGTTGCCGTGCTCTGATCTGGCCGGTTTGGGCAGCAGCACCGTCATGCGCGCCGCGTGGCGGATGTCGCCGGCAATTCGACCGGCGGCCAGTCCGGAGCCAACAAAGAGATCGCCGCGCGCCGCGCCCTTGATCGAGGATCCGGTGTCATCGGCAATCACCAGCCTTCGCAAATCGGCGGTCAGTCCCTCGGCATCCGACAGGCCCTCGACGTCCGACAGGCTTGTTTCAAGGAAGACCGGCAAGCCAAGGGACAGATGCGCGAGGTCGACGGCCAAACTGCGCCCGGCGACCAGTGGCAATCCGGCCGCACCGATGGGGCCGTCTTTTGGATCTTCGATCTCGACTTCACGGAAGAAAATATAGGAGCGGTTCTGGCCCAGGAGCTCGTCACGGCGATCGGGGTTGTCCGCGAACCATTTCCGCAGACCGGTCATCGTAAGCTGCTCAGGGGTCCCCTCGCCGCGGTTCACGAGGACGCGCGCCACAGACCTGTAGGGATGCCCGGTCTTTCCGGCATAGCCGACACGCATGGCTGTGCCGTCAGTCAGACGGAGGCGCGCGGAACCTTGGACATGAACAAAAAAAGCTTCGACCGGATCTGAAAGATAGACAAGATCGAGACCTTCGTCCGCCAATGCCCCTGCCATGATCGCCGGGCGGTCGGGCAAGGGAATGATCCCCTTGGCTGTCTGCCGACCATGGCTGAGCTCTTCTGGCCAGTTCCTGGGGCGATTGCCGCGCGTGATCTGGACAAGGCCCTCGGGCGCTTTCAAGAGCGGTGCAGGGAAGGCACCGCTTCGTGTCCTGGATGCCGCCAATTCCGGCTCATAATATCCGGTCACAAAGCCTTTTGCGTCAATCACATGAGGGACGAACTCGGCTTCAAAGAACGCCCTTGCCGCGGCATTACCTGCGCCTTCGGCCGCCAGGGCGTTCTTGCAAATTTCAACTGCCCGCTCCGCAGACAGGCGGATCGGACCCTTGGACAAGAGCGTTCCCGAGGATCTGCAGAAGCGAAGAAACGCCGAGAGGGCATCGGCGTGATTGTCATCCGTCCAGCCCGGCAGAGCGTCAAAGCCGGTCTTTACAAATCCGTCTGGAGTCTTGCCGGCCGGAGCGGCCTCGGTTTCTTCCGTCACCATCAAGAGCGCCCCGACACCAAGACAAAAGCCAAGAAGTCCCGCCCGGACGCGCCGTCCGGAACCTTGCCGCATTACTCTGCAGATTCGGTGGCAACAAGCTTCCAGTTCGGATCACGCGAAGAGGTGTCGCGCGCAAACGTCCAGATGTCGATGACCTCGGTGACCTTGCTCGGGTCCCCGTCGACAATCTCGCCGGACTTGTCCCGGGTCGCGGAAATCAGCTGGCTCTGAACCTTCACCGTCACCTGCGCCTGGGTTCCCTTGAGAGCTGCTTCCACGATTTCGGCCTTGTCGATGCCGACGAAGGTCGATTCGATGGTTTCGCCGCGCTTCTCGCGGTCATCGATGGCGGAAACAAAACCCTCGTAGACGTCCTTGGAAAGCAGTGATTTCAGGGCTTTGCGGTCACCGTCGGCGAAAGCCATGACGATCATCTCATAGGCCGCCTTGGCGCCTTCAACAAACGGTCCGGGCTCGAAGCTGCGATCGGCAGAGAGGATCTGGCGGAGTGCTTCGTTGAGAGCGGAGCCGGCCGGCGCGACCTTTTCGATCACGACGTCATCATTCTGGCCCTGGTCCAGACGCTCGGACTGCGGGGCGTTTTGACCTGGCAGCGGGATCACGTTGTCGTCGCTGTCTGCATCTCCAGCCGGTCCGGCATCCTGATCCTGCCTGTCGGACTTTGAATAGGGATCGAACGGCGGGCGCTCGTTGCCGGTACGCTTGCCCAGCACCGACCGCAAGCGGAAGATGATGAACACAGCCAGCGCCAGGAAGATGATGTTGTAAACGTCGAAAATTTCGTTCATTTCGTGCTACCGGCTATCCTGTCGTGGCACTTCGGACGGCATCAAGCTCGAAAGCCGTGCCAACCCTGAAGTGCAGGCGTTATGTCCTATGTAGGTGCCCTTGAACCAGCATCCAGAGCCAAGGGCAAGACAGTAATTTGACAAAGGTTCATTTGCGAGGCGCAAACCCCTCGCAATCCCTAGCCTAGATGACTACCTTTAGCCAGAGTAACACAGAGACGACGGAAACTTCGTGGCCCTTTATATTCTTGCAATCATCATTCTGCTGCCGCTGATCGAAATAGCGGTGTTCATTCAGGTGGGCAGCGCCATCGGCGTTCTGCCCACAGTGATCCTGACTGTTCTGACTGCCGTAGCGGGCACGATCATGCTGCGGCAGCAGGGCTTGTCCCTGATCATGCGAATGCAGAGCGAGATGGATGCAGGCCGGGTGCCCGGGCGAGACATGATGCATGGCGCATTGATCGTTCTTGCCAGCCTCTTCCTTTTGATCCCCGGCTTCGTCACCGACGCGATCGGCCTTTTGCTGTTTGTTCCGCCAGTGCGCGATGCGGTTGCGCGTTTCATCATTGCGCGGGCCAATGTCACCATTGTTGAAGGCGGAACCATGCGCCGGCGCGAAGAAGGCGTGGTGGATCTGGACGAAGGCGACTGGAGCAGAACGGAAGACGAGACGTCGCCGACGGGTGCTCCACGTATCAGCCCATGGTCCGGTGACGACAAGCCCGGCTCCTGAGGCTTTCCGCGACGGCTCCTCACACCATTGTGACGTGGAACGCCGGTTTTGGCGCCCACTTAACCCCGCCTCTTAACCCCTCCTCAGCGCGCCCGTCGTAAGATTTGAGAAGATCTGAACCAAAGGCGAGGCGGCGCGGATGTCTTCGACGCGCATTGACTGGGTCGATACGGCCAAGGGAATCTGCATCATTTTCGTGGTGATGATGCACTCTGTGCTGGGCGTCGAGGCCGCAGCGGGCGAAACCGGCTGGATGCATGCCATCGTCGCCTTTGCTGCGCCCTTCCGCATGCCGGACTTCTTCCTGATTTCCGGACTATTCCTGTCAAATGTCATCAAACGCGACTGGCGTCTCTATCTCGACCGGAAAGTTGTTCATTTCGCCTATTTCTATGTGCTGTGGATGACGATCCAGTTTGCCGTCAAGGCGCCCGTATTTGGCGCGGACCTTGGCTGGCTTGGCGCGGTTCAGTACTACTTCGTCAGCTTCATCCAGCCGTTCGGCACGCTGTGGTTCATCTATATGCTGCCGGTATTCTTTGTGGTCTGTAAGCTGGCCCACGACAGAGGGCTGCCCTGGCAGCTCATTTTGGGCATCGCCGCGCTTCTGCAGATTGCGCCCATCCACACAGGCTGGCTTCTGGTCGATGAATTCGCTTCGCGCTTCGTCTATTTTTACGCAGGCTACATCTTCGCGCCGAAGATCTTCCAGTTAGCCGATTGGGCCAGGGCACGCGTCCCGCGCAGCCTGACAGCGCTTGCGATCTGGGCTCTGGTCAACGCCGGGCTGGTCGCTGCCGGCTGGTCCGGTCTCCCCATTATATCCCTGGCGCTTGGAGCTGCGGGCGCGGGCGCCATCGTTCTGACCAGCACGTTGATCACTGAAGCAGGCCGGTTCAATTTTCTCTCCCACTTCGGTGAAAATTCCATCGTCATCTATCTGGCGTTCTTCTTTCCGATGGGTGTGACGCGCGTTGTCCTCTTAAAACTCGGCTTTCTGGATATCGGCACCATGTCGCTGATCGTCACGGTGGTTTCCGTGATCAGTCCGATGATCCTGTTCTGGATGATCCAAAAGACCAATTTCGGCTGGTTCCTGTTCCGACGGCCGAGATGGGCTTATCTCGGCGGCACCTTTCGTCGAAAGTCCGCACCACAGCCCGCCGAGTAAACCCGGCAATTGAAATCGTTGATATCAAATTCCTTGTTTGGCGGAACCTGTTCGGCAATAAGAACAGTCAACCTCATTGGGAATTTTCAAAAAATGGCCGCTATCGAACAAACGCTCGAGCAGCTCGGCATCGAATTGCCGTCTGCTCCACGCCCCCTAGGCAATTTCGCGCCCTACCTGGTAGACGGTGACTATCTCTATATATCCGGCCAGATATCAGTAGACCTCAGCGGGAAGCCCATTACCGGAAAAATCGGTAAAGAGAACTCGATAGAACATGGATATGAAGCTGCTCGTTTTTGCGCGATCAATCTCCTTGCAAGAGCCAAGGCCGCAATTGGCGATCTCGACAGAATCGAAAGACTGATCAAACTTGGTGCTTTTGTGAATGCTGAGGCCAGTTTCTCTCAACATCCAAAGGTGGTGAACGGCGCTTCTGATCTCATGACGGAAGTCTTGGGCGGTAAAAAAGCGAACCATGTCCGCTTTGCCGTCGGCAGCAACAGCCTGCCTTCTGATGCGAGTGTCGAGATCGAAGCCGTTTTCCGGGTCTCTGTGTAAGACCGTATCGACTTTAAATTTCTTCGGATCAGCTGAACTTACCCCTTCCAACGGCACGTCAGCGCAGGCATGATCCGCGGCATGTCGACAGAGAACTCCCTTCCCGCGCTCACAGCTGATGACCACTTGATTCTGGTCGATGGCTCCACCTTCATTTTCCGCGCCTATCACGCGCTGCCGCCGCTGACGCGCAAGCCGGACGGGCTGCCTGTGGGTGCCGTGTCGGGCTTCTGCAACATGCTGTGGAAGCTCCTACAGGAAGGGCTGACGCCGGAGAAGGGCGATGAGCCGACACATTTCGCGGTGATTTTCGACCATTCCTCGAAGACATTCCGCTCAGATATCTATCCTGAGTACAAGGCGCAGCGGCCCGAACCACCCGAGGACCTCATCCCGCAGTTCGGCCTTATCCGGCAGGCAACTCGCGCTTTTTCGGTCCATTCCGTCGAGCAGGAAGGCTATGAGGCCGACGATCTGATCGCGACCTACGCCGTGCAGGCCGCCGAGATGGGCGCACGGGTGACCATCGTTTCCGGCGACAAGGATCTCATGCAGCTGATCGGCCCGAAGGTGGGCATGATCGACACCATGAAGAACAAGATCTTTGGCGAAGAAGAAGTCTTTGAGAAATTCGGGGTTGGTCCGGACAAGGTGATCGAGGTCCAGTCGCTGGCGGGCGACAGCGTCGACAATGTCCCCGGCGTGCCGGGCATCGGCCTGAAGACCGCCGCGCTGTTGATCAATGAATATGGTGACCTGGAAACACTTTTGTCCCGCGCCGGCGAGATCAAGCAGAACAAGCGCCGGGAAAACCTCATCGAATTCGCCGATCAGGCACGTGTTTCCAAACAGCTTGTTACCCTCAAGCAGGATGTGCCGGTCGACGTCCCGGTGACGCATCTTTCGGTGACCGACCTGGACGGCCCCAAGGCGGTCGGCTTTCTCAAGGCCATGGGGTTCACGACGCTGACCAAGCGGGTCGCCGAGACCACCGGTGCGGAGGCTACCAACATCGAGCCGGCCGACTTCCGGGTGCCGGGCTGGGATGTTCCTGACCACAAGGGCCGTCTGGTCGAACATGCCGCGCCCGCTGCCAAATCCGCCTCTGCCGCAGGCGGAGATGCCACCGATCTGCCGAAAGGCATGATGGTCCCGCAGGCCGTGGCCGAAGCGCGGGCGGAAGCAGCGCGCGAAACTGTGATTGACCCCAGTGCTTATGAAACCGTCACAACCCTAGACAGACTGAAGGAATGGATCGCGGAAGCCTATGAAACTGGCCATGTCGCCTTTGATACGGAGACGACATCCCTGGATGCAATGCAGGCAGACCTTGTCGGCCTGTCTCTCTGCTCCGTTGCGGGCAAGGCCTGTTACGTGCCATTGGGCCATGTCGATGGTGAAGGCGATCTTCTGGGTGGCGGTGGTCTCGTCGCCGATCAAATCCCGATGGATGACGCGCTTGCCGCGCTGAAGCCTATGCTGGAAGACCCCAGCGTTCTGAAGATTGCCCAAAACCTCAAGTACGACTGGCTGGTGATGATCCGTCACGGCATCGACATCGGCCCTGCCGACGACACGATGCTCCTGTCCTACGCGCTCGATGCGGGCAAAGGCGGCAACGGCATGGACGAGCTGTCCGAACGCTGGCTCGGACACAAACCGATCCCGTTCAAGGAAATCTGCGGGTCCGGCAAGTCGATGATCACCTTCGACAAGGTTGTGATCGACAAGGCGACCGCCTATGCCGCAGAGGACGCCGATGTCACCCTGCGCCTGTGGCAGGTGCTGAAACCACGGCTTGCCTCCGAGCATATGGCCACGGTCTATGAAACGCTTGAACGGCCCATGGTGCCGGTTCTGTGCCGGATGGAAAAGCGCGGCATCTCCGTCGACCGGCAGATGCTCTCGCGCCTGTCGGGAGATTTTGCCCAGGGCATGGCCGCGCTGGAGGACGAAATCCGGGATCTGGCGGGTGAGAGCTTCAACATCGGCTCTCCCAAGCAGCTGGGCGATATTCTCTTTGGCAAGATGGGCCTTCCGGGCGGCAAGAAGACCAAGACCGGTGCCTGGTCGACGTCTGCATCCGTGCTGGAAGACCTAGCAGCCGAAGGTCACGAGCTGCCATCACGCATCGTGTCCTGGCGGCAGCTGTCCAAGCTGAAATCCACCTATTCCGACGCACTTCCCGGCTTCATCAATCCGGAGACGAACCGGGTTCACACATCCTACTCCCTGGCTGCGACCACCACCGGGCGTCTGTCCTCCTCCGAGCCGAACCTTCAGAATATTCCGGTGCGCACCGAGGAAGGCCGCAAGATCCGCAAGGCCTTTGTCGCCGAAAAGGGTCACAAGCTCATTTCCGCCGACTACAGCCAGATCGAACTGCGTGTGCTGGCCCATATGGCCGATATCCCGCAGCTGAAAAAAGCCTTCGAGGATGGTCTCGACATTCACGCCATGACCGCCAGCGAGATGTTCGGCGTGCCGATTGAAGGCATGGATCCGATGGTACGCCGTCAGGCCAAGGCCATCAACTTCGGCATCATCTACGGTATTTCCGCCTTCGGTCTAGCCAATCAGCTTGGCATCGGCCGCGGCGAAGCCAGCGACTACATCAAGACCTATTTCGAGCGTTTTCCGGGCATCAAAGACTATATGGAAACGGTCAAGAAGGACGTTCATGCCGACGGCTATGTGACGACCATTTTCGGGCGCAAGGCGCACTATCCCGAGGTCAACACGAAGAACCCGAACATGCGGTCCTTCTATGAGCGGGCCGCGATCAACGCGCCGATCCAGGGATCTGCCGCCGATATTTTGCGCCGCGCCATGGTTCGCATGGAGGACCGGCTGTCCAGATCAAAGCTCGACGCGCAAATGCTTTTGCAGGTGCATGACGAACTGATCTTCGAAGTGCCGGAAAATCAGGTGGAAGCCACGATCCCGCTCGTCCGCGAGGTCATGGAAAAGGCCTGCGAGCCTGTGCTCCAACTCTCCGTCCCGCTCCAGGTCGACGCGCGCGCCGCCGACAACTGGGACGAGGCGCACTAGGACAGGTATTTAAGCTAGCCCAGCTGCCTTTCTAAGGGCCGCATTGATGCGGTCCTGCCAGCCGGGGCCGTCTTCCTGGAAATATGCCAGGACATCATTGTCGAGACGGACGGACACGGACTCCTTGCCGACCGGAATGGCTGACGTCTGAGCCTTGGGCGCTTCTTCGACCGGCTTTGTTGTAGCTTTATTGAACAATGCCTCCGCCTTGTCGACGGCACTGGTGGAACGGCGGGGCGGATAGGCCATGATTTGCTTCCAGTTTGAAGGGATTTGTGCCCCAGCATAGCCAAATTGAAGCGATGCGGGGTTTTTCTTTCTCACCCACCCGCATTTTACATCGTGGCCGCGAGATCCATACGCCTCGATTTTTGTTCTTTATTCGTTCTTGTTATTTCCGAAAAAGTGTCTTAGCGTCACATACAATCTTTGGTGGAGGCGCGTGATGGTAAGCCGTGTGACGACTGTTGCCTTTCAGGGCATTGATGCCCTGCCCGTCGACGTTCAGGTGCAGGTTGGACCTGGCATGGTTGCCTTCACGATCGTCGGGCTGCCCGACAAGGCGGTCGGCGAAAGCCGGGAGCGGGTGAGAGCCGCACTTCATGCCTCCGGTCTTGCCCTTCCAGCCAAGCGGGTGACCGTCAACCTTGCGCCGGCCGATCTTCCCAAGGAAGGCTCCCACTATGACCTTCCGATTGCGCTCGGGGTCATGGCGGCCATTGGCGCAATTCCGGCAGACATGCTCGGCGCATATGCGGTTCTGGGCGAATTGGGGCTGGATGGCCGTCTTGCACCGGTCGCGGGCGTCCTGCCAGCTGCCATGGGCGCCAATGCCATCGGCAAGGGACTGATCTGCCCGGCGGACTGCGGCGCTGAGGCCGCTTGGGCGGACGCAGAGATGGACATTCTGGCGCCTGTATCCCTGATCCAGCTCGCCAACCATTTCAAAGGCACCCAGGTTCTGTCCCGTCCCGCGCCAAAGCTTCAGGGCACAGCCGACAACCTGCCGGATCTCGGCGAGGTAAAGGGCCAGGAGACCGCCAAGCGGGCGCTGGAAATCGCCGCCGCGGGCGGCCACAACCTGCTCATGAGCGGACCACCTGGGGCGGGCAAATCGATGCTCGCCAGCCGTCTTCCGTCCATCCTGCCGCCGCTCAGACCGCGTGAGCTTCTCGAAGTCTCGATGATTTCCTCGCTTGCGGGAGAGCTCGCAGATGGCCGTCTGACTGATCGCAGGCCGTTTCGCGCACCCCATCATTCCGCGTCCATGGCCGCGCTGGTCGGCGGCGGCATCAGGGCAAAGCCCGGGGAAGTGTCCCTCGCCCACAGCGGCGTTCTGTTTCTCGACGAATTGCCCGAGTTCAATCCCCAGGTGCTCGACAGCCTGCGCCAGCCGCTGGAAAGCGGTGAGGCCGTGATCGCCCGCGCCAATCACCGGGTGTCCTATCCCGCGCGCATTCAGCTCATCGCCGCGATGAACCCCTGCCGCTGCGGTTACGCGGGAGAGCCCGGCCACCAGTGCCGCCGTGGCGCACGCTGTGCAACCGAATATCAGGCCCGAGTATCCGGACCGCTGCTCGACCGGATCGACCTCAGGATTGACGTGCCTGCGGTGACTGCCTCAGACCTGATCACACCGACCGCATCCGAAACCTCCGCAGCTGTCGGAGCGCGCGTGGCGGAAGCCAGGCGGATCCAGCGCGAACGTTTTTTGGCCCTCGGCGTTTCTGCGTCGACCAACGCAGAGGCTCCTGCCTCCGTGATCGAAACGATTGCCGCGCCGGATCAGGGCGGCCTGCAATTCCTGCATGATGCAGCAAGAAGTCTTGCCCTCAGCGCCCGCGGATACCACCGGGTCCTGAAGCTGGCGCGCACCCTTGCCGACCTTGATGGCCTGGACACAGTCGGGCGAATCCATCTGGCAGAAGCCCTGAGTTACCGCGGCCAGGATCTCGCGCGTCAGGCCGCCTGAGCCAGGGGCAAAGTCAAACCCGGAAAGAAACGGTTTCTCAAAGGTTGTCCGCGACACTGCTGGTTCTTCGTGACCAAGTAGAGAGTATCGGTCCTTGGCAAGCCTGAACAATAAACGTGCCGATGAACGGCAGGATTTGACTTATCGCGCCGAGTTGGCGTCCGAATCCGCCACCGGCGAGTTGAACCCCAAGGATCCGAGGCCGCCTGAAAACCTGGAAGACCGTCGGGCGCCACGTGATCTGCGGGAAAAAGTTTGGCCCAGCGCCCGTTTCAACCAGGCCAAAGCGCCCACATTTTCTGAACAGGACGGTGAAACAGACGCTACGAAGCCTCCGGTTTCAGCCGTCAACGCACCTTCAAAGCCACTCCTCATGCTCTCGGCTGTGGGTGCTGCCGGCGGAGTGATCGGCGCTTTCATGCTCGTCGGCTCGCCCTCCACCCGGCTGATCGCGGTCGCTTTGGCCTTTTTTGCCGGCGCGATGGCGGTCTGGCGGCTCCTGGCCGATGACCAAAAGCGCGCGGCAGAGGGACTTGCGGCGAAAGACACGCGAATCAAGATGCTTCAAGCCCGTGCTGAAGAGCTTGAAGACCGCACCTGGGAACTCAGGGAAAGCGACGAACGGCAGGCGAGCATTCTGTCGACCCTCGGCGACATCGTCATTCGGCGCGATACGGACAGCACGGTTGTCTATGCAAACACAGCCGCGCATGAGGCTTTCGGCAACAGGGAAGGTCCTATCATCGGCCTGCCGCTGACCCTGCCACGGGTCAAGCAAGCAGGTATGGCGGGCGGCCATCCCCTCGAGGATCCCGAAGGCGGCTTCGGCGACGTCATGCTGGAAACCAATCACGGAACCCGCTGGTTTTCGCGCATTGACGTGAGCGTGCGCGACACCTCGACAGAACAGCCCCTCATTCAGACAGTTTTGCGCGATGTTACCGACCGCCGCATGATCGAGGACGAATTGCTGGCCGCGAGACATTCGGCCGAGAATTCGAATGAAGCCAAGTCCCGTTTTCTTGCCACGGTCAGTCACGAGATCCGCACTCCGCTCAACGGCATTCTTGGTATGGCCGCGCTCCTGCGCGACACCCGTGTGACCAAGGAACAGACCGCCTATATCAGCGCCCTGGAGACGTCGGGAGAAACGCTTCTCCTGCTGATCGATGAAGTTCTGGATTTCTCGAAGGTGGAAGCCGGCAAGCTTGAGATTCAAACTGGCCGAACGGCGCTCGCCGGCCTTGCCGAAAATGTCGTCGAGCTGCTCGCCCCCAAGGCGCATGCGAAAGGGCTGGAAATCGGCACCCGCATCGATCCGGCCCTGCCTGACCTTGTCACGCTGGACGCAACGCGCGTCCGGCAAATTCTGTTCAATCTCGCCGGAAACGGGGTGAAGTTCACAGATGAAGGCGGTGTGTCCATCGAAATCGATGGCCGCGACAATCCGGACAGCGGCTGTTTTCTGGATATTTGCGTCCGGGACACCGGCATCGGCTTTAATAAGGATCAGGCCGATCGACTGTTCCAGGAGTTCGAGCAAGTCGACCATGGTCCTGCGCGGAAATTCGGCGGAACAGGCCTTGGCCTGGCGATCGCCCAGCGGCTTGCTGGCCTGATGAATGGCCGCATTTACGCCGAACCTGATCCGAACAAGGGCGCCCGGTTCACAGTATCCCTGCCGATCCCCGAAACCCTAAGCAGTCCAGGACGCGCATCTGCTACAGGCAAATCCGTGGTGCTGGTCAGCACCGGGCAGATTGAGGCGCCTTTGCTCGCCGCCCGCCTTGGCGCCGAAGGGGCCAAGGTGCATCTGGCCACGCCTGGAAGCGCGGACATGCAAGACCGGCTAGCGGATGCGGACCTGATCCTCATTGACAATTCCGCCGTTCCTGATGCCGGTGGATGGTTGGCGACCGCGCGTCTGGCCGGTTGTTCCGCCCCTGCTGTGGTCTTGGTGGCTCCACCTGAACGCGACCGGCTTGCACGTCTGCGCAAAGCTGGATATGCGGCCTACCTGATCCGGCCTGTGCGGATGGAAAGCCTTTCACAAGTTACTTCTGGCCTGCTCAGCGGCGCAGACGCCGCCCATTGCTGGGACATCGAAGCCACGGCGACGCCCCCCGGTAGCCTGACACAATCATCTCTCGTCCCGGCACGTCCCTTGCGGCTCCTCGTGGCGGAAGACAACGACATCAATCGTCTCCTGAGCGAAGCCCTTCTCAGGAAGCTCGGCCACGAACCTGTGATGGTCATCGATGGCGAAAAAGCCGTAGAAGCGGCGGCAAAGATCCAGTTTGATGCGATCCTGATGGATCTCCACATGCCCGGGCTCGACGGAATTGGCGCAATTGAGCAGATCCGGGCACAGGAAGACGCAGCGGGCCGTCCGGCTGTGCCGATTCTGATGGTGACAGCCGATGTCATGCAGGACGCCCGTGACAAGGCTGCGGCTGTCGGCGCCGCCGGTTATCTGACAAAGCCGCTTTCGGCCGAAGCAATCAGCACTGCACTGACCTCACTGTCGCGCGCAGAGGCCTAGGCGATCGCACTTTCTTTCTTTTCCTGCGGCGCATTTAGCTGAACTCTACCGTTTAGCGCCTTTGCCTATTTCGGGAGGTGTCATTTATCTGTTGGAAACCTGTGCTCTACGGCACGGTCAAAGCCTGCCACTTTGGTTCGCGAGATCCTGTTATGGCAAAGGCAAAAGGCCTGTTGAAACAATTTGGTCTGCGTGAGATGTTAACGCGCTGCTGCGGCAGATAAAATAAGGACCGCACGTCCATGATGGGGTCGGGCATGTTTTCGCCGAGGAAACTCGTTCAAAAATTTTCACCGAACAACCGGCCTTTGCCGCTTGCACCACGCTGGATGCCTGCAGGCGCAAGGGGCGTAACGCCTGGTTTTCAGGGTGCGAAAGCAAACGCAAGCCTCGGCCGGATCGGCGCCCTTGAAGTGCGCCTCGCACGCGGCGCGAAGGAAGTGAAGAAAGCCCAGCGATTGCGCTATCAGGTTTTCTATGAGGAGATGTCGGCCATTGCCGACGCGCAAACTCAGGCGACACGCCGAGACGCCGATCCCTTTGATGCCTTCTGCGACCATTTGCTGGTCATCGACCACGACTCACTGAAACGCAATAAGCTAGGCCGGCTAAAGCCCGAGATCGTCGGTACGTATCGCCTGCTCCGCCAGGATGTCGCGGATCAACATGGCGGTTTCTACACGGCTGGCGAATTCAACATCCAGGCGCTCGTTGACGCAAATCCCGACAAGCGCTTTCTCGAACTTGGCCGTTCCTGTGTGCTCAAGCCCTACAGGAACAAGAAGACTGTCGAACTGCTGTGGCACGGCATCTGGTCCTATGTCCTGCAGCACAAGATCGACGTGATGCTCGGCTGTGCCTCGATCGAAGGCACCAACCCGGATATGATGGCCGATCAACTTGCGTTTCTACACCACAATGCCCGTGCGCCCGAAGCATGGCGCGTACGTGCCGTCGACGACCGTTACGTGGAAATGAACCGTCTTCAGGCGGACGCCCTGAACCCAAAACAGGCGCTTCGTGCACTGCCACCGCTGGTGAAGGGTTACCTTCGTCTCGGCGCCTATATCGGGGATGGAGCCGTAGTGGATCATCAGTTCGGCACGACCGATGTGCTGATCATCATGCCGGTTTCTGATCTCAATGCCCGGTACGTGAATTACTACGGCGCCGACGCCAGCCGTTACTCGAGTTGACCTCAACAACCAATTCGCCAATCGGCTATTCATTCATCGCCTGGCTGCGGACCGTCATAGCCCTCGACGATGATCAGATCGCCATCTGACACCGGTTCCCGCAAGCTCTTCGCCCGCTCATACTCCCGCGACTTGTAGCAGGCCATTGCCGTCGCATAGTCTGGAAATTCGATTACGACATTCCGCGTGCGCGAACCACCTTCCATGGTTTCGAACTGTCCTGCCCGCACAAGGAATTTCGCGCCATATTTGGCGAAAGGCTCCGCGTTTGCAGCAACATACTGTTTGTAAGCCTCGAGATCTTTCACATCGATCCGGCCAATCCAATAGGCTTTAGGCACCTTTTGCTCCATTCGCTCTGCTTGCGAGACGGAAAAAGCTCCGCTCTTGCAACAGATAAAGCAGAATTGGACGCCCTTCTCCAGCGTACGAGACCGGCTCTTCTGAAAAGGCTCGTGCCCGGGAGCCTTAACACCCCCTTAAATCGCCGCACTTTAAAGTCATCTGGGGATTTCAAGGCAGCACGCCTGGGTTTGAACGGGACATTTCAAGGTATGGCACGCAAGGCAGCGCGCAAACAGCGGATCGAACCGCGGTTTGAAGACGGGTATGACCCGTCAGCGCTCGATTTGCGACCATCCCAACGTGACCGCCCGTCCACACCGACATCCAAAAAAACCCGGAAGAAGCCCGCAAAACCGGCGACCAAAGCGCCGGCGAGACGCAAGCCAGCCGCCAAGAACGCGAGCGGTGGATCGGGGCGCGGAACAGGTAGCGGAAAGCCACGCAACCCTACGCGAAAGCGCAGTCGCAAGGCAGCCGCAAGCAAACGGTCGGGCTCCTTGGTCACACGGCTCATGCGCCGCGGGCTCTACTGGGGCTGCGTTCTGGGCATCTGGGGTGTTATCTTCGCCGTCGGCATCCTAGGCTACTATGCGGCCTATTTGCCGCCGACCTCTGAATGGCAGGTGCCGCAACGACCGCCGAATGTAAAGATCGTTTCCGCAAGCGGTTCACTTCTCGCCAACCGTGGGGACACCGGCGGGGAAGCAGTGCGACTTGAGCAGCTTCCCTCCTATCTACCCAATGCGGTGATCGCCATTGAAGACCGGCGGTTCCGTTCTCATTTGGGCGTCGATCCCATCGGGTTGGTCCGGGCCGTTTACATCAACCTGACCGCCGGAACCTTGAGGCAGGGTGGATCGACGCTAACGCAGCAGCTGGCGAAGAACCTGTTTCTCGAACCAGATCGCACCATGAAACGCAAGATGCAGGAATTAGTCCTGTCCTTGTGGCTGGAGGCAAAGTTCTCGAAGGACGAAATCCTGGAGATGTACCTCAACCGTGTGTATCTGGGTGCCGGCGCCTATGGCGTGGATGCTGCCGCGCGGCGCTATTTCGGCAAATCCGCGCGTCTCGTCACCGTGGCTGAAGCCGCAACGCTCGCAGCACTCTTGAAGGCTCCGTCCCGTTATTCCCCTGCCAACAACCCTGATCTTGCTGAAGAACGCGCCCAGTTGGTGCTCGCAGCGATGCATGAGGAAGGGTACATCACAGCCGACGAGGCCAAAAACGCTCTTGCAGCACCGGCCAAAGTGGTCCGCCGACACACCACCGCGAGCGAAAACTACGTCGCCGACTGGGTCATGGACGTGCTGCCGCATTATGTCGGCTCCTTCGATACCGATATCATCGTAGACACCACCATCGATGTTTCCATGCAGCGGGCGGCCGAAGATACGCTGCGAGACGCTCTTGCCGAAAACAGCGCGAAGCTTGGCGTTAGCCAAGGCGCGATCGTCACACTCGACACGGCGGGTGCGGTCAAGGCGTTGGTTGGCGGCGCGGACTACTCGAAAAGCCAATTCAACCGGGCCGTCTATGCCAAGCGGCAACCCGGATCCTCTTTCAAACCGTTCGTCTATCTTGCCGCTCTGAAAAAGGGCATGACGCCAGAGACCGTTCGGCAGGATGCGCCGATCACCATCCGGGGCTGGTCACCACAGAACTATTCGAAAAGGCACTATGGCAACGTAACGCTAACTCGGGCGCTGAGCCTGTCGCTGAACACTGTTGCGGCACGGCTTGCCTATGAAGTCGGGCCGAAAGCCATTATCCAGACTGCCCGAAACATGGGCATTTCCTCGGACATGAAATCCAACCTCTCCATCGCCTTGGGAACGTCCGAGGTAACGCCGCTGGAAATTGCGTCCGCCTACGTTCCCTTCTCCAATGGCGGCTACGGGGTCCTTCCCCATGTGGTGCGCCGGATCAAGACGATGGACGGCAAAGTGCTTTACTCACGCCAGGGAGATGGTCGTGGGCGGGTGATCTCTCGCGAGCATGTTGGTGCAATGAACCGCATGATGAGCGAAACGCTGCTGACGGGAACCGGCAAGAAGGCCCTTCTGGCTGACAACCGGCCCGCAGGCGGCAAGACGGGGACAAGCCAGGATTTCCGCGACGCCTGGTTCATCGGCTACACGGGAAATCTGACCACTGCGGTCTGGTTCGGCAACGACAACAATTCGCCGACCGAGAAGGCCACCGGTGGCTCCCTGCCGGCAACGGCGTGGAAAAAGACCATGGAAGCCGCCCATGAAGGTCTTCCGGTTGCCGATCTGCCTGGTGTTGCCAACTATCGCGTTCCTGTCGCAACGCCGTCGATCAAGGCTCCGAGGCCGCCGTCAAACGTCGGCTCGGAGGGCGAGGTTGTCCGCCCGCCTGCCGGCGAAAGCCGCGGCGGGCCACTCAATCTCCTGAAAAACCTGTTCGGTGGTGGCGACTAAGGCCGATCGCTAGCCATAACCGTGGAGGCGTGCCCCATTTTCCTTGAGCCATTTGCGTGCCTGAGGCGTTTGCGGGGCCAATTCTTCGCAAAGACGCCAGAAACGGGCGGAGTGGTTCATTTCCCTGAGATGAGCCACTTCATGTGCTGCGACATAGTCGAGAATCTCGGGTGGGGCGAGAATAAGCCGCCAGGAGAAGGACAATTTGCCATTGGAGGCGCAAGAGCCCCAGCGGCTTTTGGTATCACGCACTGTCAAACCGGCGATGTCCTTGCCTACACGCCCCGCATGATGATGCGCCGCGCGCGAAAGATCGGCTTTAGCTTCAGCCTTAAGCCAGGTGGTCAGCTTACGCGGAATGTGGTCTTCGGCACCCGGCACAAGCAATTCGGGCATATCTGTTGTCCGGGTTTGCACCAGACCACGGAGTTTGCCGGTTGCCGTAATGCGATGGTCACGGCCACGCAGAGGAACAAGGTCTCCAGGGCGAAGGGCAACGTACTCCGGGCGTTTTTCAAGCCGTTCCAGAAGCCAATCAACATGCTGGCGCGCGAAACGCTCCGCCCGAGCGAGATTGCCTCCACCTGGAACCGTCAGCACCGGACCTGAGTAATCGGCCGGAAGGCGCAGGAGATAGCGGCGCGCGCGCGGGTCCGCTCTCAGGCGGATGCGCAGCGGCGCGCCGTCTGCGTCAATTTCGATATGATCGGGAAGCACCGTCTTGCGGCGCGGGCGCATCAGCATCAGGGTCGCGGGCCAGTTCGAATCAGGTCAGAAGAGCTTACGCGGTGCTTACAAACGACGAAAGCGGCACTTTTCCAGCGCCGCTCTCCGTCATAACACCCCCTGTTAGCGCCAGTTTTGGCAACACGGGACTGATCCTATCAGGCGATATCCGGTGCACCACGTCCCTTCGCGGACATGAAGCGATCGAATTCTTCCTGGTCCTTCGCGCGGCGAAGCTCGGTCAGGAAGTCGTCGAACTCGTTGCGCATCTGGTCGAGCTTGGCACGCTCTTCCTCAAGGCGCTTCAGTTCCTTCTGCCGATATTCGTCAAAAGCGACGTTGCCTGTGCGGGCATAGGCGGTTCCGGTGGCCATCTGGTCTACTGCTCCTTTAAAGGGACTTGCGCGCCATTGGTCGCGAGCATCGCGTGCCATGCCACTGAAGCGGTCACCCCAGAGGATATAGGCAAGCATTGCCAGACCGAGCGGCCAAAACGCCACGAAACCAAGGACCATCAAACCGATAGTTACCGGCGTCCAGCCCGGCTTAATCGAACAACTTGTCGTCGTCATTGTTTCACCCATGATTGACATCCACGGCAAATTACGTGGGGTCGACAAGCGGCCAGTTCAAGAAAAAGAGAGTCAGAATAACCTTCACGAGAGCAGGGCCAAACTCCAAAAAAGAAAGGGAACCAAGGCGGTTAGCCCGGTTCCCTTTCTTCGATCAATTGTTTTTTGCGCCCTGAAAAGGTCGCCTAACTGACAACTTCAGACAGCTTGCGGGCTTGGTCGATCCAGCTGTCGCGGGCGATCCGGCCACGGAAATCAAGCTTGTCATCCAGCGCCTCGATCTGCCGATTAGTCAGGCTCGAAATCTGCCAGAAGTGGAAGATCCCGGCTTCGTTCAAAGCCTGCTCCAGTTTCGGACCGACGCCGTTGATGGCTTTCAGGTCGTCGGCCACCCCTTGAGGGCTCGCCAGCAGGATTTTTGCAAGCGGATCGGCCTTCGCCCCCGCCTTCTTTGTCGGCGCTTTCCGAGCAGGTTTTTCGGTAGCCGAAGCTTTCGAAGCTGTGGCTTTTTTCGCAACCGGCTTGGCCGGTGCCGCCGCTTTGGCCCCCAGCTTGGCCGCGACAGGTTTCGCCGCCGGTGCCGCCTTGGAGGTGGCCATCTTGCGATCTGGGCGGTTCGACAGAATGAAATCCATCACTCGCGGTGCAATCTCGGAACGCCACCGAGAGCCGTTGAAGACACCATAGTGGCCGACGTTCGGCTGCTCATAGTGTGCTTTCATCTCCTCGGGCAGATTGCTGCAAAGCGCATGCGCAGCCTTGGTCTGCCCGCGGCCGGTGATGTCGTCCTTCTCGCCCTCAACTGTCAGAAGCGCCGTCCGACGGATCTTTGAGCAGTCAACCAAGGCGTCGCCATGCATCATCGTTCCCATCGGCAAGGAGTGTTCGATGAAAACGTTTTCGACGGTCTGGAGATAAAACTCGGCGGTCAGGTCCATGACGGCCAGATATTCATCGTAGAAATCGCGGTGCTTTTCAGCACTATCCCCATCACCTTCGACCAGATGCTGGAAGAAGTCTCGGTGAGCGGTCATGTGCCGGTCCAGGTTCATGGACATGAAGCCCGTGAGCTGGAGAAAGCCCGGATAGACATCGCGCATGAAGCCAGGATGCGGGAACGGCACCTTCATCACCACATTGCGCTTGAACCAGTCGATGCCCTTGTCCATCGCAAGATCATTGACTGCGGTTGGCGCCACACGCGTGTCGATCGGTCCGCCCATCAAGGTCATGGATGACGGCACATAGGGATCGTCGCGCCCTTCCATAACGGCAACAGCGGCCAGAACCGGGACGGATGGCTGACAGACACCCAAAACATGCGTGTCCGGGCCGAGGAAGTGCAACATCGAGATGATGTAGTCGATATAATCGTCGAGATCGAACTTGCCGTCCTGGAGAGGCACCATGCGCGCGTCGATCCAGTCGGTGATGTACACATCCGCCCGTGGCAGCAAGGCCTCAACCGTCCCCCGCAAAAGGGTGGCGTAGTGGCCGGACATCGGTGCGACCACAAGAATCTTCGGATCGTCCTTCTTACGCTCTGTTGCCCGTTCGAAATGCAGCAGGTCGCAGAAAGGACGCGACCAGACGACGTTCTCGTGCACCGGGACCTTCACGCCGCTGACAGTCGTCTCGCCAAGCCCGAATTCCGGCTTGCCGTAGCGGCGGGTCATGCGCTCCATCACTTCACAGCCAGCCGCGATCGACTTGCCATATTCGGTGTGGGTCATCGGATTGAGCGGATTCTGGAAATATAGGCGCGTCATGTCAGCGGCAGCCCGCATGGGGCCCATGACGGCATGGTTGAGCTCGTAGAGATGGTAGAACGGCACGCGCACGTCTCCTTGCGAAATCTCCCCCGGCTTGTGGACCGGTCGGCATCTTCGACGCCTTATTGCATTGCAACAGAATAGGCCGAACAAGGGATCCGTAGCAATACCGCTATTTTCCGAGGGTTCTGAGACGTCTAAACCCAAATTCGTTGAAAGCTCAGAAACCCCGAGGCCTGTCGAAGGTGCTGAGATTCAAAAGGATATGGATTCGAAGCCCGGCAGTTCAGGCAGCGAGATCAGCGACCACTGCGTCCAAAACGGAAAAACCGTCACGTGTCGCGCGCAGGTGATTGTTACCCAATTCCTCCACCATGCCATGCTCCAAAAGAGCGGCCAGCCGGCGCGGGTCAATCTTGCGGTGCGCGAGAGCTTCATAGCGGGCAAGATCGATGCCTTCGACAAGCCGCAAGCCCATCAGCAGATACTCATCGCCCTGTTCTTCTTCGGTCAGGCCGACGTTCTCGACCATGCCGTGACCATGGGTTTCGACATTCTCAAGCCAGGTTTCCGGATGCCGCTCGATGGCAGTCGCCAGCTTGTTGACGCCGACAGACAAGCGCCCATGAGCGCCAGGGCCAACACCGACATAGTCGCCATAGCGCCAATAGACTTGATTGTGGCGGCATTCCGCTCCAGCGCGGGCATGATTGGAGACTTCATAGGCCGGTAACCCGTTGGCCTCTGTCACACTCTGCGTCAGCTCATAGAGTTCCGCGCCAAGTTCCGGATCAGGAACCTTCAGCTTTCCAGCGTTGTAGAGCGTGAAAAACGGCGTACCTTCCTCGATGGTCAACTGGTAGAGCGACAAATGGTCAGCGGCGAGCGCAATCGCACGCTCCAGCTCGACCTTCCAGGCCTCCGGGGTCTGGTCAGGCCTTGCATAGATCAGATCGAAGGACAGACGCGGAAAAGTTTCACGAGCGGCTTCGATTGCCCTGATCGCTGTCTCCACGTCGTGAAGACGCCCAAGAAGCTTGAGATCCCGATCATGAAGGGACTGGACCCCAAGAGAGACACGGTTCACGCCGGCAGAGCGGTAGCCCCGGAAACGTTCGGCCTCGACGCTTGACGGATTTGCCTCCATCGAGATCTCGGCCGCCGCGTCCACTGACCAGAGACCGGAGATGCGATCCAGGATCCGCTCGACAGTCTTCGGCGCCATGAGTGAGGGTGTTCCCCCGCCCAAAAAGACCGACTGGACCGTCTGGCCTTTCGTGAGGTCGGCAAAATGGGTCAGTTCGCGCTCGAAGGCAGCGGCGAAACGGTCCTGGTCCACCGGTTGATGACGAACGTGGGAATTGAAATCGCAGTAAGGGCATTTGGCTGCACAGAACGGCCAATGCACATAGATCCCGAAGCCACCATCAGGCGCCTTCACCGCAACGTCGGCCATCAATCCTCCAGGCAGGCTTTTGAGAAGAGCTGAAAAGCCCTGGCCCGGTGGGACAATGCCGGCTCGGTCCGCGACCAGCCATGCTTTTCGTCCGACGTCATCTCGCCAAAGGTCCGCTCATGTCCGTCCGGCTGGAAGACGGGATCGTAGCCGAAGCCCTTTTCGCCGCGCGGCGGCCAGACAATCTGGCCGTCCACCTCACCGCGGAAGAACTCCTTGTGGCCGTCAGGCCATGCCAGACACAGGACGGCGACGAAGGATCCGCGCCGCTGATCGGGGTTTACGGCCCCTTTCTGCTGCATCTTCTCCTCCACGTTGCGCATGGCCATAGCGAAGTCCTTGTCCGGCCCAGCCCAGCGCGCGGAATAGATCCCGGGATCGCCATCCAGAGCCATGACACAAAAGCCGCTGTCGTCCGCAAGCGAAGGAAGCCCGGAAGCTTCCGCAGAGGCCACTGCCTTCAGTTCCGCGTTCGCTTCGAATGTGGTGCCGGTTTCCTCCGGCTCGGGAAGATCCAGGTCACCGGCAGAAACGACGTCGAAGCCGTAAGGCGCCAGCAGTTCGTTGATCTCGCGGATCTTGCCCTTGTTGTGGCTGGCGACGACCAGTCGGCCCGGTTCAAGCTTGCGGTGGCTCATGAGGGTATCCTTAGAGAATGGACATCTTCTGGAGATCGACGAGACGGCCGATGCCTGTCTTTGCAAGACCAAGCAACTGACCGAACTCCTCTTCGGAGAAGGGGGAACCTTCCGCGGTTCCCTGAATCTCGACGATGCCGCCAGAGCCGGTCATAACGAAATTGGCATCCGTCTCGGCCGTGCTGTCTTCGGCATAGTCCAGATCAAGAACAGGTGTGCCGCTGTAGATTCCGCAGGAAATTGCGGCGATGTGGTCCTTCAGGACGTCCTGCTTCTTGACCATATCGCGGGCACGCATCCACTCGACGCAATCGCGCAGTGCAACCCAGGCGCCAGTGATTGCAGCTGTTCGGGTTCCCCCATCGGCCTGGATCACGTCGCAGTCGACCGAGATCTGGTATTCGCCCAGCGCTTCCAGATCCACCACAGCACGCAGGGAGCGACCGATAAGGCGCTGAATTTCCTGGGTACGGCCAGATTGCTTGCCGGCACTCGCCTCGCGGCGCATGCGGTCTCCAGTTGCCCGGGGCAACATACCGTATTCCGCAGTGACCCAGCCACGTTGCTGACCGCGAAGCCAAGGCGGAACGCGTTCTTCGAGGCTTGCAGTACACAGAACATGTGTGTCGCCGAATTTGACAAGACAGGAGCCTTCAGCGTGCTTGGATACTCCCCGTTCAAGGGTCACGGGACGAAGTTCGTCGACGGCGCGTTTGGACGGACGCATGGATGGCTCCCAAGTCACTGCTAAAAACCGTCCATCACGACGGCAATTGTCCCGATTATCCGGGCTTCTCCAGCGCCTTGTAGACCTTGAGCGCGGACAACGCAAAGGCCTGCTTGCAACGGAAGCAGATTTTGCGCCTATATCTAGGGTAATACTCTTTCGGCCCGATCGGGTCATTGGCAAACAAGGAGTGGCCAGCGTGAGTCTGAGCGATCTCGACAAGCGTTCTCGTGAAATTTTCCGGTCGATCGTGGAATCCTATCTCGACACCGGCGAGCCTGTCGGTTCACGCAATGTATCGCGGACCCTGGGCATGTCATTGTCGCCGGCGTCGGTTCGCAACGTGATGTCGGACCTTGAACACATGGGGCTCCTGCACTCGCCCCACACCAGTGCAGGCCGACTGCCGACAGAGATCGGATTGCGGTTTTTCATCGACGCTCTGCTCGAAGTTGGAGATCTCAGTGCAGACGAACGGCAGCAGATCGAGGTGCAGGTACGTGCTTCGCAACGATCCAATTCCGCCGAACAGGTGTTGACCGAGGCAAGTCAGATGCTCTCTGGCCTGTCGAGCGGAGCGGGGGTCGTGTTGACCCACAAATCCGATATGCGGCTCAAACACATCGAATTCGTGCGCATTGAGCCTCTAAAGGCACTTGCGATCCTGGTTGGCGAGGAAGGTGAGGTGGAAAATCGCGTTGTGGACCTTCCCGCCGGACTGCCGCCCTCGGCCCTGATCGAGGCAGGAAACTATCTCAACGCTCATTTGCAGGGCCGGACAATCGCGGAAGTCCGAAAGGAACTGGAGCGGGTCAAGGATGTCGATCAGGCCGAACTCAACCAATTGAGCCAAAAGGTGGTCGATGCGGGCCTGGCAGTGTGGAGCGGTGCGTCCGAGGAAGAGCCGGGAACACTGATCGTGCGCGGCCGGTCCAACCTTCTCACCGACCTTGAAGCTGTCGGAGATCTCGAGCGTATCCGCTTGCTGTTCGATGACCTGGAAAACAAGCGCGACCTTATCCAGCTTCTGGGCCTTGCGGAAAAAGGCGACGGCGTCAGGATTTTCATCGGATCGGAGAACAATCTGTTTTCCCTGTCAGGGTCGTCGATTGTCGTTTCGCCCTACCGCGACCGGGAACAACGCATTGTCGGCGTCCTTGGCGTGATCGGCCCGACGCGTCTCAATTACGCGCGCGTCATCCCGATGGTCGACTACACGGCCAAACTCGTTAGCCGTCTTCTGGGCTAGTGGCCGGCGAAGCAAATATGATGGCTCAACGCCGCACATCCCATCGAACCGGAAAGCTCCATGCTCACACCTGCAGAACTTGAACGCTACGCCCGCCATATCGTCATGCAGGAGATCGGCGGACCAGGGCAGCAAAAACTCAAGAACGCCCGGGTTCTGGTGATCGGGGCAGGGGGGCTTGGCGCTCCCTTGCTGCAGTATCTGGCCGCAGCGGGTGTCGGCACGCTGGGAATCGTCGATGACGACACCGTCAGCCTCTCCAATCTGCAACGCCAGGTCATTCATGACACGGACCAGCTCGGCGAGCCGAAGGTGGCCAGTGCCGCCGAGGCGATCGCCCGGCTCAATCCCAACGTGAAAGTCGAGCCCTACCCGACCCGGATTGCCGGTCACAACGTCATGCAATTGATCTCGAACTACGATCTGGTAGCCGACGGCACAGATAACTTCGGCACACGCTACCTGGTCTCGGACGCCTGTTTCTTTGCCAAGAAGCCGCTCGTGACTGCGGCTGTTGGCCAGTTCGATGGCTCGCTCACCACCCTGCGCCCTTTCGAGGAAAATGCTGAAGGTGTGCCCAATCCGACCTATCGCTGCCTGTTTCCAGATCGTCCCCGCGATGGACTCCTGCCGACATGCGCAGAAGCGGGCATTCTTGGTGCGCTGACGGGAATTGTCGGGGCGATGCAGGCGATGGAAGTGATCAAGGAGATCACCGGAACAGGCGAGGGTCTCGTCGGCCGCCTGATGCTGTTTGACGCCCGCTCGTTCCGAATGGAGACGATCCGCTACAAGCGTTCTAAGAAAAATCCGCTTCATGGCGACGCCCCGAAAACATGGGCCGAAATGCTCGAAGAAACCTGAACGCCACGGCACGACCCATGAAATGCAAAAGGCCGCGGCGGATGCCACGGCCTTTTTCAATTCAATCCGAAAGCCGGATCAGTTTGGCTTCGGCTGCTGATCGCCCATGTTCTGGCGATAAAGCTGGGCAAAATCGATCGGATCGAGCAGGAGCGGCGGGAAACCGCCGTTACGCGTTGCTTCGGCCAAAATGTTTCGCGCGAACGGGAAGATCATGCGCGGGCATTCGATCATCACGAAAGGATGCATGTGCTCATCCGGGACACCGGTGATGCGGAAGAGGCCGGCATAGACCAGCTCGACGTTGAACATCACCATGTCGGGACGCTCGGCCTTGGCGTTCAGGGTCAGTACGACCTCGAACTGACCTTCTCCAACTGGCTGCGCGCTGACATTGACGTTGATGTCCAGCTTTGGCTGCTCACCCTGCTGCAAGGAGCGCGGCGCATTCGGGTTTTCGAAGGACAGGTCCTTGATGTACTGGCCAAGGATGTTCATTCCCGGTGCGGCCGGGGCGTTTTCAGCCTGCGGCTGTGCGCCGGCGTCGTTGGTATCGCTCATCGTGTCTCTGTTCCGTTTCGCGGCGCTTTTCAGGACGGGCATCCAAAATGGGGAAGACCGCCGGTTGGCGACCCGCTTCCGCCGCACAACCCGTTTTGCTGCTGGCTACCACTTAGGGCCGCCTCACACAAGGGCAACGGCCTTGCAAGCGGCCAGAAACCGCTTCAAAAAGAAGGCATGCTCGATCATCCAGAAACCCAATTCTCGCTGACTCACCGCCGTCTCAGACTTGATACGCTGGTGCGTCTTCGCTGGCTCGCAGTTGGCGGCCAGACCGCCGCGCTGCTTGTGGTGCATATCGGCCTGGGCTACCCGCTGCCGATCGGGCTTGCTTTTTCGCTAGTCGCTTTCTCCGCCTGGCTGAACGTCTTTTTGAAGATCTATTCGCCGGCCTCCCTTCGGATTTCCGAAAGGGCGGCAACGCTGCAACTTGCCTATGACATCCTGCAGATGAGCGGATTGTTGTTTCTCACAGGCGGTCTCGGCAATCCCTTCGCGTTCCTGCTCATGGCGCCCGTCATGGTGTCAGCCACCGCGCTGTCGGCTCACAACACGCTCATTCTGGGCATTTTGGCGACGCTATGCGCCAGCGTTCTTGCCGTATTTCATCTGCCACTGCCGTGGCCCGGCGGAAGTGGCTTCAATCTGCCGGCGGTCTATTCCATCGGTGTCTGGATCGCACTGGTTTCCACGCTCGGCTTCATGGCGGTCTACGCCTTTCGTGTCGCCGAAGAAGCACGGCAGCTCGCCGATGCGCTCGCCGCGACGGAACTTGTTCTCGCGAAGGAACAGCACCTCAACGCACTCGACGGATTGGCTACCGCCGCCGCGCATGAGCTTGGAACACCACTCGCAACGATCTTTCTTGCCGCGAAAGAGCTTTCGGACGAATTCGAGCCGGAGGACCCCCGTGCGGAGGACATTGCCCTGATCCGGTCCCAGTCGGAAAGATGCCGCGATATCTTAAAAAAACTGACCAGCCTCTCCAGCGATGAAGATGCGACCTACCAGACCATGAAGGTTTCTCAGCTGATTGAAGATGTCATCGATCCTCACCGGGGTTTCGGCATTCAGATTGCCGTCTCTGCCTCTGGGCAGGGACCGGAGCCTGTCGGCAGCCGAAATGCCGCCATTCGCTATGGACTTGGAAATCTCCTCGAAAACGCGATCGACTTCGCTGAAACGATGGTCGAAGTTTCCGCGCTTTGGGACAACAACACAGTTATCATTTCCATTAGGGACGACGGACCGGGGTTCGCTTTGGAAGTGCTCGCAAAGATCGGCGATCCCTATGTGTCGGTTCGCAGCGGCAAAACCGCGCGCAAGGACGCCGGCGGCGGCCTGGGGCTCGGCTTCTTCATCGCCAAGACTTTGCTGGAACGCACGGGGGCGAAGCTTTTCCTGGAGAACCGCGCACCACCCGAGCACGGCGCACACATCCGCGTGACATGGCCACGTGCAGCGATAGAATCCCTCGGGCATATGGACGGGCAGGACTTTTCCTTGCATAAGGACTAGGACTTGGAAAAGCCATCAAAGACCGCTGCCAGTAATCCAAATGAACTGTGCCGGCGTAAAGCAAGAAAAACCGGACAATGACCATGACCGAGCAAATACCGGATTTGGAAACATTTGCAGACAAGAGCCTTCTGATCGTCGATGACGACAAGGCCTTTCAGCAGCGTCTTGCCCGGGCCATGGAAAAACGTGGTTTTGAAACCGAGACGGCCGATGGCGTCCGTGAGGCGGTCACCAAGGTCGGCTCTCAGGCGCCCGCTTTTGCCATCGTCGACATGCGACTGGAGGACGGCAATGGTCTTGATGTGATCGAGGCAATCCGCCAGAGGCGCGCAGATTGCCGGGCGATCATCCTGACCGGCTACGGCAATATCGCAACAGCCGTCACCGCAGTAAAACTCGGTGCGGTCGATTACCTGGCCAAGCCGGCTGACCCGGACGATATCCTCGCTGCGCTTTCCCGGCGCCCCGAGGACAAAGCTCCCCCACCAGAGAACCCCATGTCCGCTGACCGTGTCCGCTGGGAACACATTCAGCGGGTTTACGAGCTATGCGATCGGAATGTGTCCGAAACCGCTCGGCGGCTCAATATGCACCGTCGCACGCTGCAGCGAATCCTGGCAAAACGCGCTCCACGCTGATTTTTCGAAAAAGGGCACCTGCGGAGGCCGCGAGAGCTTGCACTTTTCGGTGTGTTTTGAGTAACTTTCCGGAAAATTACTCGATATTCTTTTGGCAGCTCACGGAGTTCGTCCATGCCGCTTTCGGCGATAGGCCCTTCCCGTCCGTTCCTAACAGGGCTCGCGGGCACTCTCCTCCTCGTTGCCACGTCTACGGCCTTCGCGCAAACTGCGCCCGAGACCATCCGCATCAACGTCGAACCGGCCAAACCGGGCATCCGTTCCGTCACGATAGACCGCAAGTATCGGCCGATCATCAGCCGGGACGATGCAGGTGTCGTTATCGACACGCTGGGCAGTGCGGCGGAACTGCCACCCTGCGACGTCGAGCTTGAGGTCACTCTCGAAAACAGCCGTGTGCTCCATCGCAGTGCTGACATCTGTTCAGGCGGAACCCTTGTGGTCGACGTCACCAATGACGGCAAACCCGGGAAGGCACGGGTCATCGGCGGAACATCGGGAACCGTTTCTGCGCCCGCGGCCCCCTCAGCGCCGAGCGCGACAACGATCACGGAGCAGGCAGCTCCTTCTTCTGGCGGCCTACAGCCGGTCACCACCGAAAAACCTGCCATCGTGACGCCTGACACAGATCAGGCGGCCTCAGAACCAGACAGTCTCCTGAAGCCTCTGGAACAGGTCGAAATTGACGGCGGGTCTGATCTTTCGGGGATTGGCAGCGAGACAGCGCAGTCTCCCGACACATTTGGTGCTCCGTCCGTCGACCAGAGCGGCATCACCATTTCGGCCTCTGACGCGCGTGTCTGGACGGCTCAGACCGGCAGTGGCGGCGGCACGCGAACCGACCTCACCCATGGTGTGCCCGAAACTGATGATATCGATTTCCGCGCTGCCTGCCGCACGCAATCGGGTCAGGCCACCATCGTCTTCAGCCAGACTTCTTCGGCAACGACCGAGGGCGTCACACAGCCTGTTCAGATTGTCGCCGGAGATTTTTCCGCCACCTATACCGCGATTGGCGGAAGCACGAGCAATCAGTACGGCCAGTCTTTCCCGCAGATCGCCTTGCCGATGACCGATCCGCTTTGGCAGGCTCTCATCGCCCAATCCGAACTGACGGTTCAGGTTCAGGGAACCCCGCCCTATGCCGTGTCGCTCAAGGGCAGCGCACAGCCGGTACGCCTTTTCGTCGCGACCTGTTCCGAACCGCAGCGCATTCTTGGTGAAGGCGGTCTTCCGGGTCAGGGCGGTACACCTGTCGCGGCCGGTTCAGATGTTTCGTGCCGGGAGCTCGGCCGTGTCCGGTCTCTCGACGGCAATCGGCCGGGACAAATCGTTTTCCGCAACACAAGCCGCGATGCCGTTGAAGTCCACTGGATAGACTACAACGGCGGCGAGCGGGTCTATGCCCGTCTGCAGCCTGGTCAGATCCTCGAACAGCAGACCTACGTTTCCCATGCCTGGATGGTGCGGAGCGCCGCAGGTCAGTGCCTTGGCATCTACGTCAGCAGAACACCCTATCGGGAAGTCGTCATTTCCGGTGGCAGCACCGCCCCGTCGCAGCCTTCTCAACCCTTTGGCGCACCTCAGGAACCTTTCATCCCTGCCGGGCCAGTGCCGCCCGGAAGCGTCGGCGGCGGACCAGGCCCATCTTTCGACAACCGTAACTCCGCAACGCTCTCGGCTAATGGCAGAGTTGCGAACTATCTCTGTACTGCGGGCGTCGACCTCCAGGTCAGTTTTTCGGCGGACGGAAGCATAGCGACTGTCGCGGAAATGGGGCAAGGTGTCGTCACACTGCCGCGCCAGGGCGGCCCCTCCAGCTTCAACTACGCGTCTCAGGGCTATATTCTTCGCGGCCAAATTCAGAACGCCACCTGGTCTCGACCAGGCATCAGAGACGTTTTTTGTGCCATGCGGTAGTAACTTGCAATTACCGGTATAGTCCTTTCCCAGAACAACCGACCATCCATTGTAGTGTTGGCAATTTTAACTATATACGATTATTTAAACTATTCCGCGTTAACTTCGATCATCTTTTCGAAGTCGGATGCATGGATATGAAATTCTCCCGTCTCCCAGTACTCTGGAAAATCATCATTCCAGTCGCTACTATCTTTACGTTCACGATCGTTCTAGGTCAGGTAAGCTTGAAATCGCTTCACGACTCGATGCTGCAGGAGCGTATAACTACGATCGAACACATCTCCGGGACAGCGAAGACCATCGCCGCCGCCTATCACGCTAAGGAAGTGGCCGGTGAGCTGACGCGCGAAGAAGCCCAGGAAATGGCGAAGACCGCAATCGGAGCGATGCGGTACGAAGGTAACAACTATATCTTCGTCTTCGACTTCAACTCGGTGACCCTAGTTCACGTGAATCAAAAGCTGATTGGCAAGGATCTTAGCGATCTCACAGACGCCAATGGCACCCAGATAATTGATGGACTTGTAAAGCAGGCCAAAGCTGGCGGCGGCACGCTTCTTTACCAATGGCCGCGTGCCGGAAGCGACGTGCCCATCGACAAATGGGGTTGGGCTGAAGGCTTCGAGCCTTGGGGCTGGATGATGGGAACCGGCGTCTATGTAGATGACCTGGAAGGTGCCTATTGGCGTCAGGCGCTCCTGATTATCGCAATTGCATCCCTTGGAGCGATCATTGCTTTCACAATTGCAGTTATCTCGATCAAGAGCATTGTGACACCGCTTTCCGCGCTGACATCTAACATGAACAGCCTCGCAGAGGGCGACAGTGACATCCAGATCTCCGGCGCAGACCGGGGTGACGAGATCGGCCAGATGGCCTCCGCGATGGAAATCTTTGTAGAGAACGAGCGCACCCGCAAGTCTCTCGAAGCCAACCAGCAGGAAGCTCAAGAGGCAGCGGTTCACCGCGGCGAGGAAATCCAGCAGCTGTCCAGCGACTTCGACAGCCGCATCATGGAAATGATGGATGTGATTGAGCAGTCGGTGCAGAATCTCCAGAGCGCATCTGCCGAGATGACCAACGGTGCGGCCAGGACAACAGAGCAGAGCGGCCTGGTGTCGACGGCTTCCTCCCAGGCTTCTCACAACGTTGAGACTGTGGCTGCGGCTGCAGAGGAACTCTCCGCTTCGGTGAATGAGATCCGGCGCCAGGTTCAGTCCTCGAGCGAGATCGCTGCCAAGGCAGCTTCAGAGGCCAGCTCGACCAACGAGCGCATGAATGGCCTGTCAGATGCGGCCGGTCGTATCGGTGAAGTCGTAACGCTCATTCAGGCTATTGCAGAGCAGACCAACCTTCTGGCTCTGAACGCAACGATCGAGGCCGCTCGTGCCGGAGAAGCCGGCAAGGGCTTCGCGGTTGTTGCCGCCGAGGTGAAAGAACTCGCGACCCAGACCTCGAAGGCAACAGAAGAGATCTCCAGCCAGATTTCGGCCATTCAGGGCGAAACCGAACAAGCTGCAGGCGCCATCTCGTCGGTCACAGAGATCATCAACCAGATGAACGAAATCGCCAGCTCGATTTCTTCCGCTGTGGAAGAGCAGGGCGTTGCGACCCAGGAAATCGCCGTCAATGCAACGGAGGCTTCCCGGAGCACGATCGAAGTGACCACCAATATCGAAAGCGTCTCCCAAGCTGCCGAGAACACCAAAACGACCGCAGAAACAGTCGACGCCTCGGCACGACAGCTAGAAGACAATGCAAACTACCTGAAGCAGACCGTGTCTGGCTTCTTGGTTGAGGTGCGCAGCCGGTCTGCTGCTTAACACCTCAGAATAGCTCAACAAAAAACCCTGCTGGGCACACGTTCGGCAGGGTTTTCTTTTGCGTTCAAGACACTGTTCAGACCTTGCGAAGGGCGACCTTGGCGATCTTGTGGCTGGCGTCCTTGGTCAGGATCAGGTCCGCTCTCGGCCGCGTCGGCAGAATATTATCACGCAGGTTCACCAGGTTGATCTGGCTCCAGATCTGATGCGCCGTCGCCAGGGCTTCCTTGTCGTTGATGCGCGAGTATTTGTGAAAATACGATCCCGGATCGCGGAAGGCCGTTTCACGAAGCCGCATGAAGCGCTCGACGTACCAATTCAGAAGCAGTTTTTCATCCGCATCGATATAGACCGAGAAATCAAAGAAGTCTGAAACAAACGGCACAGCCCGGCCATCCTTCGGCAGCTCCCGGGTCTGCAGAACGTTCAGTCCCTCGACGATGAGGATATCCGGATTGTCCACGGTGACCGTGTGGCCAGGCATGACGTCGTAGTAGAAATGGGAGTATATCGGCGCCCGCACATTTCGCCGACCGGCCTTGATGTCGGACAGGAATTTCAGCAGTCGCGGGCGGTCGAAACTTTCGGGAAAGCCCTTCTTCTGCATCAGGCCCTCGGCCTCCAAAACAGCGTTGGGATAGAGGAAGCCGTCGGTGGTGACCAGATCCACCTTCGGACTGGCAGGCCAACGCGCCAAAAGCTCGCGCAAGACTCGCGACGTGGTTGACTTGCCCACCGATACCGACCCGGCGACGCCAATGATGAAAGGCGTCTTTCGATCGCGAATACCAAGAAATTCCTGGGTCGCCTGATGCAGGCCGACAGTCGCTTCAGCGTAGAAGGCCAGAAGGCGCGACAACGGCAGATAGATCTTCTCGACCTGCTCGATGGACATAGGGTCGTTGAGACCCTGAAGTTGGGCGACTTCCGCGCCGGTCAGGGTCATTGGGGTATCGGCTCTCAACCGGGCCCATTCGCGCTCGGTGAAGACACGATACGGGGACAAGTCCATGTCCCGCTTCAACTCGACTGTCTGATCCATGTCCATTAGCAGCCCCTGCTGCAAAGCTCGGCCGACCAAGCCGGGAAAGTCAATCCCGAGGTCTGGCAGCCTTCTCCTCCAGACCGGTTTGCCCGGTCCGACGTGCCAGTTCTGCCATGACGTCCTCCAGCCTGACATCGCAGACCTTCAGAACCACAAGCAGATGATAAAGAACGTCCGCAGCTTCCCCTGTCAGCTCGTCCCGATCATGCTGAACGGCCGCGATGGCCGCTTCGACCGCTTCTTCCCCCAATTTTTGGGCGCATTTCGCCACCCCCTTGCCCATCAATTTACGTGTATAGGACATCTCGTCATCACTGACGGCCCGCGCCGCGATAATGGCGTCCAGATCGGCAAGAGTAAAATTCGTCATTGGTCTAGTCTTTCCGCCGAAGCCTCGGCATTGACCCAGCTCATGTCAAAAAACGCAGCAGACCGCGCTTATCCATTCATCCGCATGGCGACGCCAGCGTCATTCATATGCGCCTTGGCTTCATGAATGGTGTATTCGCCGAAATGGAAAATGGAGGCTGCCAGCACGGCGGTGGCACGGCCGTCGCGAATGCCTTCGACCATGTGATCGAGTGTCCCGACACCGCCAGAGGCTATGACGGGAACCGGAACCGCATCGGCGATCGCACGGGTCAGGGCGATGTTGTAACCGGATTTGGTGCCGTCACGATCCATGGAAGTCACCAGAAGTTCGCCAGCGCCCAGCTCCACGGCCTTCCTTGCGAACTCCACCGCATCGATCCCGGTCGGGTTGCGACCGCCGTGGGTGAAGATCTCGAACCGGTCCGGCTCACCTTCTGCATTCACCTGCTTGGCGTCGATGGAGACGACGATGCATTGCGCGCCGAACTTTTCTGCCGCCTCACGGATGAACTCGGGGTTCTTGACCGCAGCCGTGTTGATGGAGACCTTGTCGGCACCGGCAATCAGCAGCTTGCGGATGTCCTCGACCGTGCGCACACCACCGCCGACAGTCACCGGCATGAAGCAGGCTTCCGCGGTCCTGCGCACAACGTCAAAGATCGTGCCCCGGCCTTCATGGCTGGCAGTGATGTCCAGGAAGCAAAGCTCGTCCGCACCAGCAGCGTCATAAGCCTTAGCGGCCTCAACCGGATCGCCGGCATCAACAAGATCGACAAAGTTGACGCCCTTGACGACACGGCCGTCCTTGACGTCGAGACAGGGAATAACTCGGGCCTTGAGGGTCATGACGTTTTCTCGCGCGCGGCCTTGATCAGGGCCATCGCCTCCTTGGGGTCCAGGCGCCCATCATAGAGGGCCCGGCCGGAAATGGCGCCCTCCAGAATGCCGCAGTCAGGCTGCAACAGCCGTTTGACATCGTCAATGGAGGCAAGCCCGCCGGAGGCAATGACCGGAATGGAAACCGCATTGGCAAGTTCCAACGTCGAGGGGATGTTCAATCCCTTCAGGATGCCGTCGCGGTCGATATCGGTGTAGATGATCGCCGAAACGCCAGCGTCTTCAAAGCGCTTTGCCAGATCCACAGCCGTCAGTTCGGAGGTTTCGGCCCAGCCTTCGACCGCCACATATCCGCCCTTCGCATCGATCCCCACGGCAATCTTACCCGGGAAGCGCTTGCAGGCTTCTTTCACCAGCTCCGGATCCCGAACCGCTACCGTGCCCAGGATCGCCCGCGTGATCCCTTTATCAAGCCACGCCTCGATATGCTCCAGTGTCCGTATGCCGCCGCCAAGCTGCACCGGATTGCTTGTCGAGGCCAAGATGGCATCAACAGCTGCGCCATTGACGCTTTCGCCCGCGAAGGCACCGTTCAGATCGACCACATGCAGCCACTCGAAGCCCTGATCTTCAAAGGATTTCGCCTGGGCGCCGGGATCGTCATTGAAGACAGTCGCCTGATCCATGTCTCCAAGCTTCAGCCGAACACACTGGCCGTCTTTGAGATCGATGGCTGGAAAAAGAATGGTCATGAGCTTTTCTAGGTTCCTTCGACCACGACGAGATCCGTCTCGGCGTAGCGTTTCCGGACTTCGGCCGCGGCCTGATACTCCGGTGAGTTGTAGCAGTCGAGCGCCGTCTGATAGCTGTCGAACTCGATTACAACGTGGCGCTCGCGCTCCTGGCCTTCAAAGGTCGTGTACTGGCCACCAAGCACGAGCGAACGACCACCGAACCTGTCCAGTGAGGGCAGTCCGATATCCAGATAGGTCTTGAAGCCTTCCGGATCATGGATCTGGACGCGCGCGACGATGTAACCCTTCTTCATGGCAGCCTATTGGCCTTCAACGATGACGATTTCACCATCGGCAACCTTCTGGCGGATTTTTACAGCTTCCTGATATTCAGGAGAATTGTAACAGTCGACAGCGTGCTGGAAGCTTGGGAACTCGATGACAACGTTCCGCGCACGCCCCGGCCCTTCGATGGCGTTCGTCTGACCGCCCCGTGCGAGGAAATTCGCACCAAAGCGCTCAAACGCCGGCTTCGCGGTTTCGACATATGCCGGGTAACCATCTGCGTCATGTACGTCAACGCGTGCAATCCAATAGCCTTTGGCCATGAGTTTCCTCCTTGTTACGGCGTCCAGTTCAGGAAGTTCGCGATCAGCCCGAGGCCGAGCCGCTGGCTCTTTTCCGGGTGGAACTGGGTTCCGACCATGTTGTCCTTGGCGACCATTGCCGTGAATGCGCCGGCATAGTCAAAGGTCGCCAGACAGTTCTGCTCACGTGCCGTGGCAAAATGATAGGAATGGACGAAATAGGCGTGTAGTCCGTCCGGGCCTGTTTCGAGATCCTTGAGAACCGGATGTCCGGCACCGCGCACATCGATGGTGTTCCAGCCCATATGCGGGATCTTGAGGTCCGGATCAGCGGGTTTCATCTCGGAAACATCGCCTTCGATCCAGTTCAAACCTTCAACCGTTTCGAACTCCAGCCCACGGGAGGCCATCAGCTGCATGCCGACACAGATGCCGAGAAACGGCTTGCCCTGATTGCGAACCGTCTCTTCCAGCGCTTCAGGCATGCCCTCGACCGCAAACAGACCGCGTTTGCAATCGGCAAAAGCGCCAACGCCGGGCAGGACGATGCGGTCAGCCTTCAGCACCCGCTCGGGATCTGCCGTCACGACGACATCCGGGGTCCGGGCATGGTCACGCGCAGCACGTTCAAATGCCTTGGCTGCCGAGCGCAGGTTGCCCGAGCCATAGTCGATAATGGCGATGCTCATCGGCTCGTCTCCTGGCCCAAAGTCAGACCGACAACGGTTTCCGTGCCAATTTTCGGGATCACGCGGGACGGCCGCACAATCGGGGCAGGGGGCTGGCTTGCCGGCGAAGAGCCGGAGGATTTGGACTGAAGCGACTGGAAGAAACGCAGCTCTGCTTCGGTCTGATCCGAGCCACAGGCAAGGCCCAGAACCCGCCAGCCGGAGCGCTCCATCGTCCAGCGGCGTAACCCATTGGCCTCAAAGCCGAACAGCAAGGCAACAGCAAATGCCGCGACCGCCGGTGCTATACCACCGGCAAAGGCCGCGGTCACTTCCAGCGCCAGAGTGATCGCCAGATAGCCGAGCAAAACCAGCCACATACGGTGCCAGATGATCCAGACGATCGAAATGACAAAGGCAGCCCAAGAGAACCGGTCGGCCACAAAGACGAGCCGATCCGCCTCATGCGGACTGGCGACGGGATCCTTCAGATCCGGCGGCGCCATGACATAAAAAGTGCTCATAATGTGTGTCCGTCCTCAGCCGCCAAGCTGGCCCTTGGTGGTCGGAATTCGGTCCGCCTGACGCGGATCGATTTCCACCGCCTTGCGCAACGTCCGTGCCACCGCCTTGAAACAGGTCTCTGCAATGTGATGGCAGTTGGACCCATAGAGGTTGGCGATATGAAGTGTGATCCCGGCGTTCATCGTGAAGGCCCGGAAAAACTCCTCAAACAGCTCGGTATCGAAGGCCCCGACTTTGTCCCGGTCGAAGGTCACGTCCCAGACCAGAAACGGACGGCCGGACACATCCAGCGCGCAACGGGTCAGCGCTTCGTCCATGGCAAGGTGCGTGTCGCCATAGCGGGTGATGCCGGCCATGTCGCCCAGCGCCTCACGGATCGCCTGACCGAGCGCGATGCCCGTGTCCTCGACCGTGTGGTGGAAGTCGATATGCGTGTCGCCCTCGGCGCGTACGGTGATGTCGATCAGCGAATGTCGCGCAAGCTGCTCCAGCATATGGTCGAAAAACCCGACGCCAGTCGCCACATCATAGGCGCCTGTTCCATCCAGGTTGATTTCAACGGAAATGCGGGTTTCCTTGGTGTCACGCGAGATCGTCGCTGTGCGCATCTCTGATCCTTCCTTGGCAGCCGGGAAGTTTCCCGGCGAAACGGCGCCGTTTTAGCAGGCCAGCCCGCTTATTGAAACACTTATCAGGCCTTGAACGATTGCTGCCAAAGGCCGGATGCTCAATCGAGCGCGAGCCCGGTGACCCAGAGACGGAACGATTAAAATCGTAGCTGGCGAAACAGTACCGCCAATGCTAGTAAAATCCGCGTACGCTTCCAGTCTGTTTCAACGCCCGCGCCCCTTTGGCGCAACTTGGGATGCTGACCATGTTGATGACCCCCGCTCCAAGCCCCTTCAAGCCGCAATCTGCTAGCGAACGGCTGATGTTGCCGGTCGACGTGCCAACCGTGGAGGAAGCCCGCGCGCTTATAAGAGCCACCGAAGGTGTCGTTGGCGTTTACAAGATCGGAATGGAACTCCAGTTTGCCGGCGGGTTGGACCTGGCGCGGCAGCTGGCGGATGAAGGTCACAAGATCTTCCTGGATGTGAAGCTCCACGACATCGACAACACAATCTTCTCGGCAGTGCGCAACGTCGCCAAGATGGGTGTGCGGTTCATGACGATTCATGCCTATCCGAAGACCATGCGGGCCGCCGTAAAGGCCCTGGAAGAAGACAACATCGATCATCTGTGTCTTCTCGGCGTTACGGTTCTGACTTCGATGGATGATGATGACCTGCACGACGCCGGCTACCGCGGCCGCGTCGCGGAGCTTGTCGGAACACGTGCGGAAGATGCCAGAGCCGCTGGAATGGGGGGGATTGTCTGTTCGCCTCATGAGGCCGCGGCCATGCGGCCCATCCTCGGAAAGGGGATGGTCATGGTTACACCAGGGGTGCGCCCTGCCGGAAGCAGCGCAGACGACCAGAAACGGGTCATGACACCGGGCGACGCCATTCGCGCCGGAAGCGATTATGTGGTCATCGGACGGCCGATCTCTCGTGCCCGGGACCCCCGCGCCGCAGCCGAGGCCATTGTCGCTGAAATCGACGCAGCGCTTTAGGTTCCTGACACCATGCGGGCGATCTTCACCGCATAACGATCCGTCATCCCAGAGACATAGTCAGACAGGGAATGCAGCGCCGAGTAGGGGCTGTCGACATCGCGAATGTCGATACCTGCAGCCTTGATCAGCTGGCGATGGTAGGAATCCAAATCCTCTGCCTGCCAATTGGCGGCGTGTAGCTTCACATAGACTTCTGAGACACCTTCCAGAACACGGTGCACAACGTTGCGGCCCTGAACTTCCAGTTCCGTCTTGCGAGGCGACGTGAAAAGGCGTTCACGCGCCAGTTTCTTGATCGCCTTGAACTCTTCGGCCTTGTCGGACACGTCGATCAGAGCGTCGGAGAAGGTGCCATCCATGATGGCCTGATAATTGTCCTTGAAGGCGGCAACGCATGCCTTGATGGCGATGCCGATCCCCCGGGCACGGGCGTAGGCAATACGGTCAGGGTCGGTCATATGAGACCGGTCCTTGCTGAATTTCCCCGTGATCGGTTCCAGGTGACCGATCACCGTTTCGGCCGAGAAGTCGCCTGAGGTGAAGGCGTCTTCGAGATCCAGAATGTTGTAGCAAATATCGTCGGCGGCCTCGACGAGGAACACCAGCGGGTGACGACGCCACCAGACACCTTTCGCACCGGTTTCCACGGGCAGCCCGACAGCATTGGCGACCTCTTCAAACTGGTCGAGCTCGCTTTCAAAAATGCCGAATTTTTTCAGGCCGCAGTAGGATGTGGACAGGCCGTTTCGGATCTGCGCGGTGACCGGATATTTGGTGAAGGCTCCCAACACGCCGCGGGACAGGCGCATGCCGCCTGCATTTCGATAAAGCTCAAGCCGGGTCAGAATCCGGAACCCTTGAGCGTTGCCCTCGAATTCCTTGAACTCATGCCGCAAGCCTGTGTCCAATTCGGCAAAAAGCGCTTCGTTCGTGGTGAACTTGTCCGCAAACCACTGGCCAATGGCCGCCTCCCCGGAGTGTCCGAAGGGCGGATTGCCGATATCATGCGCCAGGCAGGCCGCGGAAACGATCCCCGACACGACATGCCGTTCGCCTTCAGGGATATGCCCTTCACTCTCGAGCCACTCGCCCACCTCAACACCCAGCGAGCGTCCAACACTGCTGGTCTCCAGACTGTGAATCAGCCGGTGATGCAGGTGGTCATTTTCATAGAGGGGATGAACCTGTGTCTTGTTCGCCAGACGCCGAAAAGGGGCCGAGAAGGTAATCCGGTCCGCATCCTGAAGATACGAGGGTCGATTTGGGCGCTTTGTGAACTCCGGTTGGCTCAGAAGCCCTTCATCAAGCAATTTGGACCAGTCCACACCTGTCTCCCCGGCGTCTCAAAGAGTAAAGCCCGCCGATCTCTCGATCAGCGGGCCTATCCATACACGGGTCATAAAGACGGGTCGAGGTGCCCTGCCATCATGCGGCAGCGCCATTGCCTTTCGATTGGGAGCGCAGGACCATGCCATAAAGATCGCGCGGGTCATCCGGGTCAGCCAATAGATCGAGCTTGATGAAATGGCCGCTCTTGGGAAGCAGGTCGTGCACGAACCTCAGGGCGGCAAAATCCTCGATGGCAAAGCCGACGCTGTCAAACAGAGTGATCTGGCGCTCGGAGGTCCGGCCCGGTGCCTTGCCCGAATAGACCTGCCACAACTCGGTCACCTGATGGTCTTCAGGAAGCTGCTGAAGCTCGCCCTCGATGCGCGTCTGCTCTGGGAATTCGACGAAGATGTCCGAACGCAGGAGGATGTCCTTGTGCAGTTCCGTTTTGCCCGGACAATCACCGCCCACTGCATTGATGTGGACGCCCGGTCCAACCATGTTGTCGGTCAGGATCGTCGCATTCTTCTTGTCTGCCGTGACAGTCGTGATGATGTCCGCGCCTTCGATGGCGTCTTCCGGCGTCTTGCAGATTGTCACATTGAGACCGGAGCCTGCGAGATTGCGCGCGAGGCGCAGGCTCGCCTCCTGATCAATATCATAGGCGCGGATCTCGGTGATCCCGACAAGCGCCTTGAAGCCCAGGCACTGAAAGTCTGACTGCGCGCCATTGCCGATCACGGCCATGGTCGTCGAACCCTTTGGCGCAAGGTATCTTGCTGCAAGCGCAGACGTTGCTGCTGTACGCAGGGCCGTGAGAATGGTCATTTCAGTGAAAAGCAGCGGATAGCCAGTCGCAAGGTCCGACAGGACACCGAAGCCGGTCACAGTCTGCAAGCCGTCTCGGGTGTTGCCCGGATGACCATTGACGTATTTGAAGCCAAAGGTCTTGCCGTCGCTCGTCGGCATCAGCTCGATCACACCCTCCGGCGCGTGCGCAGGGATACGCGGCTTTTTGTCGAAGCTCTCCCAGCGCAGAAAGTCAGCTTCGATATATTCGGCCAATCCCTTGATAAATTCCTCGACGCCGACGGTGGCGACATTCTTCATCATGTCGTCGACGCTGACGAAGGGGACATAAGCAAGCTCGGAAGGGGCCAGATTGGTGATCTTCGCGCTCATGAGACATCAACTCCAGGTCAGAAACAGGATCAGAAACTACGTGTGGGACGATCGAAAACGCGGCGCCCAAACAGGGACCCGACAAGGTCAACCATCAGGCGGGCGGTTCGCCCGCGGTCATCGAGGAACGGATTGAGTTCAACGAGATCGAGCGATGTCACAAGGCCGCTGTCATGAAGCATCTCCATCACCAGATGGGCCTCACGGAAGGTTGCGCCACCGGGAACGGTCGTTCCAACGGCAGGAGCAATATCCGGATCTAGAAAATCGACGTCTAGACTGACATGGAGAAGGCCGTCTTCAGCTGAGACGCGCTCCAGGAACGGCGCCAGTAGAGAGCCAATTCCCTTTTCGTCGATCATACGCATGTCTCGGACACCGACACCGGACTTCACCAGGAGCTTGCGCTCTTCCGGATCGATCGATCTGACGCCCAGGATCTCGATGTTCCCGGGATCGAGTGGATGCTCGAGAGACTTGCCGAGAAACCCCTCAAAGCCGGGCAGCCCCGCCGCGAATGCGAGCGGCGTCCCGTGCAGATTGCCGCTCTGGGTGCTTTCGAGTGTGTTGAAATCGGAGTGGGCATCGAGCCAGAGAACGAAAAGCGGGCGTCCCTGATCATGGGCAGCAGCAGCATGTCCCGTCACGGTTCCGGCAGCCAGAGCGTGATCGCCGCCGAGATAAATCGGAAAAACCGGATCATTGGCCAGGTTTTTCGCGCATGAATGCAGGGATCGCGTCCAGCCGACGACGTCATAGTAGTTCTTGAGGTGCGCTAGCGGCGCGCTGGCACGTTCAACGGTCTCAGGGGCCAGATTGCCCAGGTCTCGTACCCGGTGACCCAGATCAGTCAGAGCCTCAGATATGCCTGCGGTGCGGAAGGCATCAGGACCCATGACGCACCCGCGACGGCCCGCGCCTGCCTCGATTGGAGCTCCGACCAGAACGATGTCTTCAGACGTCACGGCAAAATACCCTCACGGCTCGATCAATAGACGATGAGGAAAGCGTGGCAGTCAGGAGTGGCAGAGTAAATCCAGACGATTGCTCAAATTTGTAGTCTGATCTATCATTTTGACATCTTCAATTGATCAAAATGAACTTGATGGACACTCTTGACCTACAATTGATCTCGGCGCTGAGGTCCGACGGGCGGCGCTCCGTCTCGGATCTTGCCGACGATTTGAAAGTCTCCCGCGCCACGGTGCGTGCGCGCATGGACAAGCTTCAGGCCTCCGGCGAGATCCTCGGTTTTACGGCCGTGCTCCGCGACGACTGGCGCGATCTGCCCATCCGTGCTGTTACGCTGATCGAAATCGCCGGACGCAACACGGAGCCTGTCGCCCGCACTCTGACAGCCATGACTGAGGTTCGCGCCATCCACACGACCAACGGCAAATGGGATCTTGTGCTGGAGATCGCGACGAAAGACCTGACTGCTTTCGATGAAGTGCTTCATCGTATCCGGCTCATCGAGGGCATATCCGGCTCCGAGACCAACTTGTTGCTTTCAACCCGCAAGGGCCCGGTTGCATCCGTGTCGGACTTCGGCACCTGACACAATGACTGCTGCTCTCGCAAATCGGGTGGCGCAGCGCCCCTGGCTCGCTCTATGGTCCTTTTCAGACAGTTTTCGGAACCAAGCGCATGACCAAGACCCTTGATCCCAACAGCCTGACACCCAAGGCCACACCGATATCAGTCGGACCGGATGCCGAGGCCGACTATCGCGTCGTCCGCCAGACACTGGAACGCATTACGCTCAGCTGGCGCGAACAGCCAAGCCTGGAGCAACTGGCGAAGGAGGCCGGACTCCAGCCGATCCAGCTGCAACGCGTCTTCTCAAGATGGGCCGGCCTGACGCCAAAGCAATTCCTGCAAGCCATCACCCTGGACTACGCGAAGGCCTTGCTGCGCGATTCCGCCAGCGTCCTAGATGCGAGTTATGAAGTTGGGCTGTCCGGGTCCAGCCGGCTCCACGACCTCTTCGTGACCCATGAGGCCATGACACCCGGCGCTTACCGAGGCAGGGGCACCGGCCTGACCGTCTTCTATGGCTTTCACCCATGCCCCTTTGGCCAGGTTCTCCTGATGGTCACCGACAAGGGGCTTGCCGGCCTCGCCTTCGCCGATCCTGGTGAAGAGGCAGCGGCGCTGGAGGACATGTGCGATCGGTGGCCGGCCGCCCGGTTCATCGAAGACACAACCGCTACGGCCCCCTATGCGTCGCGCGTTTTCGACCCCGGCGAATGGGATGGTGACACGCCGCTGAATGTGGTTTTGATCGGAACAGATTTTGAGATCCGCGTCTGGCAGACCCTTCTCAAGATTCCGATGGGCCGCGCAACAACCTATTCGGACATCGCCAGGACACTGGGCAATCCCAAGGCCTCGCGCGCCGTCGGGACGGCCGTTGGACGCAATCCGATTTCCTTTGTCGTGCCCTGTCACAGGGTGCTTGGCAAAAACGGTACGCTCTGCGGCTACCATTGGGGCCTGACCCGCAAAAAAGCCATCCTCGGCTGGGAATGCGGCCTCAACGGTCCGGTTCTGGAAACTCTCTAGCGAAAAGTCGGATCCTAGTGGATTGGACCATCCGGCATTGGCATGTTCGCTGTTATCTGCCATCCGAACGACGCAATCCGCTCCGCCGCCAGGTCTGTGATATCTCCCGTCATCAGGAAATCAACGGCCGTTGGCGGAAACGGCAGATCTGAAAGACCTTCATTCATGGTCGCAAATGCACTCGCCGTTGCTTCCGTCCAGGCCACCATGTCCAGAGGCATGATCAATGCGGCTGCACCGTCGCGTCTGATGGCGATCGGATAGCCAGCGACCTGCCTGATGCTGGCGAGCCCTGAGATGGTCTCGTGGTAATGCAGCGTCAAGACCACCTTTCTCAGCTGGAAATAGGCCTCGTCGCGTCCCTGCGCGGCAGCCGCCTTCACAGCTAGGATGTCGAGACCGTCAACCATTGAAAACTGCCGCAGGTGATATGCAATCACTGCTCGTTCAGCAGGCGTATAGAATGGGTTCTTGAGCAGCTGATCAACCACGTTGTCCGAGACACCGACCTCACGCAAAGTGTCTGCTGTGCGCTGCTCCAGTTCTGCACGCGTGCTGTCGACCAGAGATGTGCGGAATGACTCGGCGCGTCCGGCGACCTGAGAAATCATCCCGCCCGGCACAAGCGCCAGCAGAGCATTGACGGTCAGGCTGCCGGCTGTCGAGACGCTCGCCGCCTGATCCAGCTTGTCGGACAGCGGCTTGTAATTTGTATAGGGGTCCACACCAAGCTTCACGGCAAGTTCCCGCCGCGCGCGCGCCTGGCCGGTAATGGATTTGGCCAGTTCAGCGGGCGAGCCAGCCTCACCAGACACCGCCTGCTCGACCCCCTTGGAGAGCCGCCCGAACATCTTTCCAACGCCGGAAATTGTATTCTTGGCAGTGCCGACCGGATCTGAGACCGTGCTTTCGACGAACTCCGCCGGGCGCATGGCCGCCTTCTTCAAGCCATCCAGAAAGCTCGCGTCGGACTCGAGCTTTTCCATTGCCGACAAGACCTTGAGTTCATGAAGGCGCAATTCCAGCAGGCCATCGCCCGATAGACGTTCGATGCCCAAATCCGTCTCAACCTCATAGAGGCGCAAATAGCCGTCACCGCGCACCGGCGACAGGACCAGATAGCCGGGGCCGACCTCACGGCCGTCCAGAATAGCAGCCGGATCCTGTTCTGGTGCTGTCTCGTAAGTATCGGTAAAGGCGACGCTCAAAGGAACAGGGATCGCCGCGAAGGCAAGTCCGGCAAAGAGGCTCGAGGCCAGGGCAGATTTGACGCGTTTCATAGTCGATCCTTCGGCAATGCTCACAGCGCCCTTTTAGCGCGGCGGCATGTTGTTCGCCGCGAGAACTTCTCCGGCCAGATAGAGCGACCCGCAAATCAGAATACGCGGTGCCTCTCCGTCTTTTTGTGCGCAGCTCACAATGTCGGCAATGGCATCTTCAAGTGACGAAAATGGGGACGCTTCGAGGCCCGCCAGCCGCGCGAAATCTGCAAGTTCCAGCGGCCCGCGAGCGGTGGTGGTTGTCGAAATCGGAACCGTTGCAACGTGGCGCGCGAGCCCGTCAAACGACCGGAAGAACCCGACTGGATCCTTTGTCGTCAGCATACCGCAGATCATATAGAGGGGTTTCGGGCTTCGCTCTTCCTGCTCACCCATGAAGGAAGCAATGGAGACACCTGCTCCAGGATTGTGACCGCCATCGAGCCAGACTTCAGCTCCTTCGGGACATTTGTCCACCAGAGCACCATTGACTAGCGGCTGCAAACGACCCGGCCAGTTGATGGATTTGAGGCCTTCGGACGCCGCTTTTTCGCCAGACCAAAGACCGGCGGCTTTCAGGGTCGCAATTGCCATGCCTGAGTTGATCACCTGATGCGCGCCCAGGAGCGACGGCATTGGCAGGTCGTAAAGCCCTTCCTCGTCCTGGAACACCATACGTCCCTGATCTGCATAGGAGTTGAATTCCTGGCCGAAGCGATAGACCGGCGCCTTCAAACGCGCCGCCTTGCGTTCAATGACAGCCTGCACCTCATCGTCCTGCGGAGCGACAACCACCGGGCAGCCGGCTTTCAGGATGCCGGCCTTTTCCGCCGCGATCTCGGCCAGTGCTTCTCCCAGGAATTTCTCATGATCCATGGAAATCGGTGTGATCACCGTCGCGAGCGGCTCATCAATGACGTTCGTTGCATCAAGACGACCACCAAGGCCGACCTCAAGCAACAACACATCGGCCGGGCTTTCGGCAAACAGAAGAATCGCAGCGGCAGTCGTGATCTCGAAGAAGGTAATCTCTTCACCCGCATTGGCTTCTTCGCAGGCGTAAAGCGCCTTGAAGAGCTCGGGATCAGGGACGAACTCGCCACTTGCACCAAGGCGGATTCGCTCGTTGAAAGCCACAAGATGAGGAGAGGTATAGACATGGCAGCGCTTGCCATCGGCCTCGAGCATCGCCCGCAAGGTCGCTGTGACCGACCCCTTACCGTTCGTACCCGCGATATGAATCGTCGGCGGCAGCCGCTTTTCCGGTGATCCGAGGGCTTCAAGCAAACGTTTCATCCGCCCGAGAGAAAGGTCTATCTCTTTCGGGTGCAGCGCCAAAAGGCGATCAAGAATAGCGGTAATTTGATCCAAGACGTCCTCGCCGATCAGGTCCCAGCGGGTCGAAGCCGAGTGTGTCCGGCCTTGGTGTTTCAGGCAAGAGCCTGAGGAAAATGTGGCAGGTAAGCGTCGCTTTTTCGACACTTACCCGTCTGTTTCGCAAAGATTAGGCGTCAGCCGCTTCCGCAACCGGCTCTTCAGCTGGTTCAGGCGCCGTTTCCGGGCTCGGCAAGGATGGAACCTCGACTTCACGCTTCATGAGGATACCACAGATGCGCGCGATGGTGTCTTTCAGGTCATGCCGTTTGACGACCATATCGACCATTCCGTGCTCAAGCAGATATTCGGCGCTCTGGAAACCTTCCGGAAGTTTTTCACGGATCGTCTGCTCGATAACACGGCGACCCGCGAAGCCGATTTGCGCGCCTGGCTCAGCGATGTGCACGTCACCAAGCATCGCATAGGAAGCTGACACGCCGCCTGTGGTCGGATTGGTCAGAACGACAATATATGGAAGGCCTGCTTCCCGCAGCATCTGCACGCCAACAGTTGTCCGCGGCATCTGCATCAGGGACAGAATGCCTTCCTGCATCCGTGCACCACCAGAGGCGGCGAACAGAACAAAGGGCGTGTTTTTGGCAACGGCCGCCTGCATACCGGCCAGAATGGCCTCACCGGCTGCCATACCGAGTGAACCACCCATGAAAGCGAAGTCCTGAACAGCCGCGGTCAAATCCGCACCATTGACCTTGCCCTGCGCCACATGCACAGCATCGTTCTCGCCGGTCTTGGCACGGTATTCCTTCAGGCGATCGACATACTTTTTCGTATCGCGGAACTTGAGCGGGTCTGCCTGAACGTCAGGCGTTTCGATCACCTCGTAATTGCCGGCATCGAAAAGCGTTTCGAGGCGCTTCTTTGCCGGCATACGCATGTGGTGGCCAGAGGCCGGCACGACCCACAAGTTTGCTTCCAGATCGCGGTGGAACACCATCTCACCCGTTTCAGGGCACTTGATCCAGAGGTTTTCCGGCACTTCGCGCTTCTTCAGGAGATCGCGGATTTTGGGCCGTACGAGGGAGTTGATCCAGTTCACCGGGCGTGTCCGTTCTTTTAAACAATTGCTCTCAGGTCAGGCCAAGGACCGAACCTGCGGGAATTCAGGAGTTGCGCGCACGGGCGGCACCGCCAGCAAGCGACGCAACGAGATCCGTAACCGCAGTAACAGTCTTATCGGTTGCCTTTCCGGCATCATCAAGGCTGTCACGAATAGCATTCACAAGCACCGATCCAACGACTACGCCATCAGCGTTTTTGCCGATAGCCTGCGCGTCTTCAGCCGTTTTCACGCCAAAACCAACCGCGACAGGAAGGGCCGTATGACCCTTGATGCGCTGAACCGCGGTTGAAACATTGGTCGCGTCAAGCGCGCCCGTTCCAGTGATCCCGGTCACAGACACATAGTAGACAAAGCCGGAGGTGTTGGCGAGCACCGCAGGAAGGCGCTTGTCGTCCGTCGTCGGCGTGGCAAGACGGATGAAGTTCAAACCTGCATCAAGCGCTGGAATACACAATTCATCATCGGCTTCGGGCGGAATGTCGACGATGATCAGCCCATCAACTCCGGCATCCTTGGCCTCGACAACGAATTTCTTCGGATCGCGGATATAGATGGGATTGTAGTAACCCATCAGGATGATCGGTGTATCCGGATCATCTTCACGGAATTCGCGCACCATCTGGAGCGTCTTGTCCATGGTCTGACCAGCGGCAAGCGCGCGTTGGGTCGCCCGCTGGATCGGAACGCCTTCGGCCATCGGATCGGAAAACGGCATGCCGAGCTCGATGACATCGGCACCTGCGGCGGGCATGGCTTTTAGAACCGCTTTGGATGTTTCAAGATCCGGATCGCCTGCCGTGATGAAGGTCACCAGAGCCGGGCGGTTTTCATCCGCACAGGCCTTGAAGCGGCGATCGATACGCGTTTCCGTCATGCTATTCCTACCCTGCTACGCTTGAAATACGGGAACGACCAGCATTTCAGTTCCGTTTGGATGTAGTGGGCAGGATTGCCTTGTGTCAATCCGCATTGGCGATTCGAGGTCGCGAAAAAGTCGACTTAGCGGGCGTCGTAAACCTTGGCGAAGACGGCCTGAGAAACTTCTTCGCGCTTCAAACCTCGCACAGCGAGTTGCTCATCGCTCATATTCGCGAGTTCGGCGTAGAGAGTTTTCGCCTCAAGTGCCCGGTAAAAACTGTCACAAAAAGCGAAAAAGGCGCGGTTGACGGAAGAAGCAGCCGTGAAAACGGCATCAAATGGGGAAGCAACGATGGAAAGAGCCATTGGACTACCTTTCTAAGCTAGTGCTGAACCGGCAGGCCTGAACCCTTCTCCAAGGCAGGAGCCAGCAAGAATTGCCCAAATGATACGCTTGTTGTTTTGCGATGCAACATCCCATACCGCGTAGCAGCATTGCGTTTTTGGAATACCCTTGACGAGCATTGTTTATAGAGGTGGCAAATCAAATTGAGTGCACCAAGTGCATATCTGATAGGCGAATTATGCCATTGATAGCGCACTCAGTGCGTATTAGGTTAAGGATGTCGCCAACAGCAACAAACAACAAGGGAGACACCCATGGCTCTTGCCCCTCAACTTGATCGCAACAACGACCTCTCCACCTTCTGGAACCGGGTAAAATCCTACGTCCCGACCGGCAGGCCCGCTGAAAGCCTGTTTGAAAAGGCCGCCATGACGCCAGCCAGCCAATCCGCCGAGCAAATGGATGCGCGCGGCCGTCAAGCCTTTCTCATTGCCCGAATTGCTGCTGTGGGAATGGGTGGTCGCTGACCGAAGCAGCACCTGAAAACACAAAAGCCGCCGGCAGTTTTGCCGGCGGCTTTGTTTTATCTATATTTTTCCGATCTTAGAGATCAAAGCCCAGCATTTCGCCGACTGCAAAGACATCCTTGTCACCGCGACCACAGAGGTTCATGACGATGATCTGATCCTTGTCCATGGTCGGCGCCAGTTTGGTGACATGGGCCAGCGCATGAGCCGGTTCGAGAGCAGGAATAATCCCCTCCACCTTCGTCAAAAGCTGGAAAGCCTCAAGAGCTTCAGCGTCCATCGCAGGAACATAGGTGACGCGGCCGGTTTCCTTGAGCCATGAATGCTCGGGACCAATGCCCGGATAGTCGAGGCCCGCCGAGATCGAATGCCCTTCGAGAATCTGGCCATCATCATCTTGAAGCAGGTACGTCCGGTTTCCATGGAGAACGCCCGGCTTGCCTGCGGTCAGGGATGCGCAGTGCTCTTCGCCCTCAAGTCCGCGACCACCGGCTTCGACACCATAGAGCTTGACGCCTGGATCATCGAGGAATGGATGGAACAGGCCGATCGCATTGGAGCCGCCACCAACTGCCGCAACCAGCGCGTCGGGCAAACGGCCTTCAGCCGCCATCATCTGCTCACGCGTTTCCTGACCAATCACAGCTTGAAAATCACGGACCATTTCCGGATAGGGATGCGGGCCCGCCGCGGTTCCGATCAGGTAATAGGTGTCATCAACATTGGTGACCCAGTCCCGAAGTGCCTCGTTCATGGCGTCCTTAAGCGTGCCGGCACCTGCTGTGACCGGAACAATTTCGGCTCCAAGAAGCTTCATGCGGAAGACGTTCGGCTTTTGTCGCTCCACATCCGTCGCGCCCATATAGACCACGCAAGGCAGACCAAAGCGGGCGCAAACGGTGGCGGTCGCCACGCCATGCTGCCCAGCGCCGGTTTCTGCGATAATCCGCGTCTTGCCCATGCGCTTGGCCAGAAGAATCTGGCCCAAGCAGTTGTTGATCTTGTGCGATCCGGTGTGGTTCAGCTCGTCACGCTTGAAATAGATCTTCGCGCCGCCGAGGTGCTCCGTCAGCCGTTCGGCAAAATACAGCGGCGACGGCCGTCCCGTATAATGCGTGTTGAGCTCCGTTACTTGCTCGGCAAAAGCCGGGTCGTTCTTCGCAGCTTCATAGGCCTTTTCAAGGTCCAGGATCAGCGGCATCAGGGTTTCGGCGACATAGCGACCACCAAAAATCCCAAAATGACCGCGCTCGTCTGGTCCGGACCGCATGCTGTTCGCCATCATGGTCAACGCAAGTTACTCCCCTGCCACTTTTGCGCCTCGGGCGGCTGCCACGAATGCGCGAATAAGTTCTACATCCTTGACGCCTCGCTCCCGCTCCATGCCGGAGGATGCGTCGATCGCTTTCACACCACTTTGGGCAATTGCGTCAGCAATGTTTGACGGATCAAGCCCCCCCGAAAGCATGAAGGGCTTGGAAAGGTCAAGGTCTTTGAGCAGAGACCAGTCGTAGGAAACGCCGTTGCCGCCCGGCACATCCGACCCTTGAGGCGGTTTGGCGTCAAAAAGGATCATATCAGCAACGATAGAGTAGAACTGCGCCTGTTCAAGGTCCGCGGCCTCGGAAATAGGAACCGCCTTCATGACCTTTTTCTTGTACATTACCTTTGCAGCCGCACAGGCTTCAGGCGTTTCGGAGCCATGAAACTGAAACCAGTCAGGCGCAACCAGCTCGTTGATCCGCGACAGTCCGTCCAGGTTCATGTCGACCGTCAGGGCAACAATCTCCGCCTTGCCACGCGCCATGTCTGCCAGCTTGCAGGCCTGTGACAGCGATACGTGACGCGGGCTCTTGGGAAAAAAGACAAGCCCGATCATGTCAGCGCCGGCATCCAGCGCCGCCTGCATGGTTTCTTCGGTCGATAGACCGCAGATTTTGATGATGAGATCAGTCATAAAGTCTTTCTAGCACTAACGCACGGGGACAAATAGGACCCCCGAAACGGGTTTATAGCGGCTTCCAGTCCTCGGTCTTCAGGTCACATTAAAGGCAGCGATCGCAGCCATGTTGACGATGTCGCTGTCCTTGGCTCCCATCGGCACGATCTGAACCGGTTTGTCTAGACCGACCAGAAGCGGGCCGATGACCGTAGACCCGCCAAGTTCCTGCAGCATCTTTGTGGAGATCGAGGCAGAGTGGAACGCAGGCATGACCAGAACATTGGCCGGGCCAGTCAGACGGCAGAAGGGGTAGGAGGCCATCTTGTCCATATTCAGGGCAATGTCGGCTGCCATCTCACCATCGTACTCAAAGTCGACGCGGCGACGGTCGAGTATCTTCACGGCTTCCTGAACCTTTTCCGACCGCTCGCCCTTCGGATGCCCGAAGGTGGAATAGGCCAGCATGGCAACCCGCGGCTCATAGCCAAGCTTGCGCGCGACATGTGCTGCCTCTTCTGCGATATCGGCCAATTCTTCCGATGTGGGCATGTCGATGACGGCCGTGTCGGCAATGAGAACAGTGCGGCCGCGGGCAAGGGCAAGCGAGACACCGATGACACGGTGGCCCGGCTTGGTGTCGATGCAGGCACGGACGGTGTCGAGGGCGACCGAATAGTTTCGCGTCAGGCCCGTAACCATTGCATCTGCATCGCCGCGCGCCACCATGATGGCTCCCCAGTAGTTACGGTCGTTGTTGACCATGCGCTGGCAGTCGCGGAGGAGGTAGCCCTTGCGTTGTAGGCGGCCAAACAGGAATTGCGCATAGTCGCTGTTGCGGTTCGAAAGACGTGCATTCTGAATGACGATGCCGGGCCGGTTGATGTCGACGCCAGCAGCGAGAGCAACAGATTTCACTTCATCTTCGCGGCCAATCAGGATGGCCTGGCCGAGCCCCTGGTTGACGAAGCTGACGGCCGCCCGGATGACCGGCTCCTCCTCGCCCTCGGCGAAGACAACACGTTTTGGCATCTGGCGAACCTTGGAGAAGATCCGCTGCAGGGTTCCGGCCACGGGGTCACGGCGCGCGGAGAGCTGCTGCTTGTACACTTCCATGTCGACGATCGGGCGGCGGGCGACCCCTGAGTCCATCGCGGCCTGGGCGACGGCCGGCGGGATGGACGAGATCAGGCGCGGATCGAAGGGAACGGGAATGATGTACTCCGGTCCGAACTTCGGGCGATTTCCGCGGTAGGCTGCGGCGACCTCGTCGGGCACTTCCTCGCGGGCGAGCTCCGCCAGTGCCTGAGCACACGCCACCTTCATTTCATCATTGATGGTCGTCGCCTGCACATCCAGTGCACCCCGGAAGATATAAGGGAAGCCGAGAACATTGTTGACCTGGTTCGGGTAATCCGACCGGCCAGTCGCCACGATGGCATCGTCGCGCACTTCCGCCGCCTCTTCCGGTGTGATTTCCGGATCAGGGTTGGCCATGGCGAAAATGATCGGGTTCGGAGCCATTGCGCGCAGCATGTCGTGGGTCAACGCGCCCTTGACCGACACTCCGAGGAAAACATCCGCGCCCTTCAGGGCGTCATAGAGTGAACGTGCCTCGGATTCGACCGCGTGGGCTGACTTCCACTGGTTCATGCCTTCCGCACGGCCTTTGTAAATGACGCCCTTGGTGTCGCAGAGGATGACATTTTCATGGGGCACGCCCATGGCCTTGATCAACTCGATGCAGGCAATGCCAGCTGCACCCGCGCCATTGCAAACAACCTTTACGGTTTTCATGTCCCGGCCTGTCAGGTGAAGGGCATTGATCATGCCCGCCGCAGCAATGATAGCCGTTCCGTGCTGATCGTCATGAAAAACCGGGATGTCCATCAACTCGCGAAGGCGCTGTTCGATGATGAAACAGTCGGGCGCCTTGATATCTTCCAGGTTGATGCCACCAAAGGACGGGCCGAGGTACCGGACAGAATTGATGAAGTCCTCGACCTCTTCCGTGTCAACTTCCAGATCGATGGAGTCTACATCCGCGAAGCGCTTGAAGAGGACTGCCTTGCCCTCCATGACCGGCTTGGACGCAAGGGCCCCCAGATTGCCCATACCCAGGATTGCGGTGCCATTTGAAATGACTGCAACCAGATTGCCGCGCGTCGTATAGTCGAAGGCGCGGCTGGGGTCATCGGCAATTGCCTGGACCGGAACCGCCACACCGGGCGAATATGCCAGCGACAGATCACGCTGGGTCGCCATCGGTTTGGTTGGTGTGACTTCGAGCTTTCCGGGCCTGCCTTCCTGATGAAACTGAAGCGCTTCCTGATCGGTGAAGCTGACGGACGTCTTGGAGGTCTTGTCGTTGGCGGACATGGTTTCGGCGTTTCCTTTTTCAGCCTTCTTGCGCGATCGCGAGCAAGAACCTTATCCCCTGAAAATTGACCACTCAAGGCGAGATCCGGCATAGCATTTGTGAAAGCAGGAAAAGGGTTTGCTACTTTCGCCTCATGTCAGAAAATCAGTCTCTCAAAGCGCCGCAGGCGGAAGCCCGCGTCACCCCGATGATGGCCCAGTTCATCGAGATCAAGACGGCCAATCCGGACAGCCTCCTGTTCTACCGGATGGGGGATTTCTACGAGCTGTTTTTCGACGACGCCGAAGTTGCTGCCCGGGCGCTGGGCATCACCCTGACGAAGCGCGGCAAGCACCTTGGCGAAGATATTCCGATGTGCGGGGTCCCCGTCCATGCGGCTGATGACTACTTGCAAAAGCTGATTTCGCTCGGACATCGGGTTTCTGTGTGCGAGCAAACAGAAGATCCTGCGGAAGCGAAAAAACGCGGCTCCAAATCGGTAGTGCGTCGGGATGTGGTTCGACTGGTAACGCCTGGAACACTGACAGAGGAGCGACTGCTCGACTCCAGTGCAAACAACTTCCTTTCCGCCATGACCAGGCTGCGCGGCGGATCGCTCGCAGGCGACAGCGTTTATGGCCTGGCATGGATCGACATGTCGACAGGGTCGTTTCAGGTCGCCGAAACGGACGATCAGCGGCTTGCTGCCGATCTTGCCCAGATTTCCCCGCGTGAGTTGATCCTGCCTGACACGCTCTTGCAGGAGGCTGATGTTCGGCAAACCGCAGAACAGCTGGGGGGAGCCCTGTCGCCCGTGCCACGTGCCTTCTTCGACAGCTCGACCGCCGCAGATCGCCTGGCCCACTACTTTGGCGTCAAGACACTCGACGGCTTTGGCACCTTCTCCCGCGCAGAGCTTTCCGCTGCGGCAGGTATTCTAGCCTATGTTGAAAAGACCCAACTGGGTGAACGACCGCCACTGGACCCGCCCACGCGCGAGGCTGGCGCCGGGCGCATGCTGATCGATCCGGCGACGCGTGCAAACCTGGAGCTGACCAGAACCCTCGGCGGTGAAAAGCAAGGCAGCCTGTTGGCAACCATCGACCGGACCGTGACTGGCGGCGGCTCACGGCTGCTTGCAAGCCGGCTCGCCGGCCCCCTGATCAATCCGGACGAAATCTCGCGCCGTCACGACGCAGTCGAGTTCTTCCTGGAAAATGAAATGATGCGCGAAGGCCTGCGCCAGACGCTGAAAGGTGCACCGGACATGGCCCGCGCCCTGTCCCGAATCGCCCTGCAACGTGGTGGGCCACGAGATATTCTCTCTATTGCACAAGGCCTTACCGCCGCCCGAGCGGTTCTGGATCAAACCGGAAGCGTTTCCGCCACCATTCCCGCAGAGGTCGTGGCCGCCCGAGCAAGTCTTGATGCAGCGCCTCACGTGCTGGGCGAAGAGCTGGTCACCGCAATCAAGGAAGATCCGCCCTTGCTGAAACGCGATGGTGGGTTTGTTGCCTCCGGCTACAATTCCGATCTCGACGAGCTCAGATCCCTTCGGGATGAATCGCGAAAAGTCATCGCCCGGCTCCAGGCGGACTATTCCGAAGAGCTCGGCATTCGCTCCCTGAAGATCAAGCACAACAACGTTCTTGGCTGGTTCATCGAAGCGCCAACCGCACAGTCGGAAAAACTGACCTCCGATCCGGCCCGTTTCATTCATCGCCAATCCATGGCGGGTGCGATGCGGTTCACGACCACGGAACTCGCAGATCTGGAATCCAAGATTGCCAGTGCCGGGGAACGGGCTTTTGCGATCGAGACCGAGATCTTCGAGCGCCTGGCAGGCGAAATCGTCTCGGCCGGTGACGCCATCAAGGCCGCCGCGCAGGGCCTCAGCATTCTGGATGTCTCTGCAGCGCTCGCGAAATTGGCGCAGGAAGACAGCTATATCCGGCCCCAGGTCGATGACAGCCGTGCCTTCAACATCGTCAGTGGCCGTCACCCGGTGGTGGAACAAGCGCTCAGGACATCCGGCGGCGAGAGTTTTGTTGCAAACGACGCTGACCTTGGGCCCGAGGGCGAAGAACAGACGGGCCGCATCTGGCTGATCACCGGTCCCAATATGGCCGGTAAATCAACCTTCTTGCGCCAGAACGCACTGATTGCCGTACTTGCTCAAATGGGATCCTTCGTTCCAGCCGCGTCAGCTCATATCGGCGTTGTCGACCGGCTGTTCTCACGTGTGGGCGCAGCCGACGATCTGGCACGCGGCCGATCGACCTTCATGGTCGAAATGGTCGAAACGGCGGCGATCCTCAATCAGTCCGGCGACCGCTCCCTTGTGATCCTGGATGAAATCGGACGTGGTACAGCGACCTTTGACGGCCTGTCGATCGCCTGGGCAACGATTGAACACCTGCATGAGATCAACAAGTCACGGGCCTTATTCGCCACGCACTACCATGAGCTGACCGCGCTCTCGCAAAAGCTCGACCGGCTGTCCAACGCCACCGTGCAGGTGAAAGAGTGGAAAGGCGAGGTGGTCTTTCTGCACGAAATCGTGCCCGGCGCCGCGGATCGTTCCTATGGCATTCAGGTTGCGAAACTTGCAGGTCTTCCGTCCAGCGTAGTTGAACGGTCGAAGGCGGTTCTCAGCCAGCTTGAAGAGCAGGACCGGCGGTCACCGGCAGAATCCCTGATCGACGAATTGCCGCTCTTCGCGGCGCTGACACCAACGCCCAGCGCTGCTGCGGAAACGGGCGAGCCCGATCTTCTTGCTCAAGAACTCGATACAATTGACCCGGACGACATGACACCGCGCGAGGCACTGGAAGCGCTTTACCGGCTCAAGGCGGCGCGCACCAACCGGGATCAGATCTGATTTGGCTTCATCAAGGCGTGACAGAAATCACCTAAACGCATAGGCTTCAGACGCTCTTCCTCATCTGCGTACAGTCTCGCGTAGCACCAATCGGATTGAAACATGATTGCCTTGCCTGTCCTGCCCAAGCAGGGCCTCCATATCGTGTTTCTTCTCGTCCTTGGCTCAACCTGCACCGCATCGCTTGTGCCGGCCATGGGCTACTTTATTGTCGAAGGCCTGCAACAGCCGCCCTGGAAAATCGGCCTCTACACTGGCTTGGTGACGCCACTTACAATGTTGGTCAACCGCCGGTTTGGACGGTTGCTCGACGGGTCCGTGCCGGTTCGAAAGCTGCTTGGCCTGTCTGTCGGCTGCTACGTTCTTTTTGCCGGTCTGCTGGCCAGCGGGCCGCGCTTTGAGGTCCTTGTTTTGGCGGGTGCGCCGATGATGGCGATTGCCAATGGCGCGACAGCGACAACCTTCACATTTGGCCGGCTATATGCAAACGTCCATGACATCAATGCAGGCCGCTTCAACGCATTGCTGCGTATGGGCGTTTCGCTCGCGTGGATGATCGGGCCAGCGCTGACCTTTGTCCTGATCGCCGAGATCGGTTTTCAAAAAACCTATTTTCTGTCGGCCGCTCTTGGCCTTGTCTGGCTGACAAGCTGGTATTTTCTGGTGCCGGGCGGTTTCACCGCGCCGCCCAAGACCCGCAAGGATGAGCGGGCCAAGAGCATGGATTGGGCGCTTTTGCTGGCAGCTCTCTCCTGCACCATGTTTGCACTGGCCAACGTTCTCTTCACCACCGCAGCGCCGCTCTTTTTCATCAAGGAAGCAGGCCTTCCGGGCTTCACACCGGGAATGACGCTTTCGATCAAATGCTTTTTCGAAATCCTGGTGATTTTCGCAGCCGCCCGGCTTGCGGAACGTTTTGGCGCGCGGCAAATCCTCCTGGTTGCCGCTCTTCTTGGCGTTTTTGCCTTCGGCCTTATGGCACAGGTCACGACAGTGGCGGAGGCAGCTGCTTATGCCGCCCTGGAAGGGCTTTACTACGGCCTCTTTGCCGGAATCGCCATTACCTACGTCCAGAGCTTCATTCCCGAAGAACCCGGCAAGGCGACCGCAATCTACATGAACAGCCTGTTCCTCGGCGGCATGATTGGTGGCGTTTCAATGGGCTTCATCGCCGACGCCTTCGATTTTCAGATGGTCGTATACGCAGCTGGCGGCGTCGGCGCACTTGCCTTCGTGCTTCTGATCCTGACTAAGAGGACGGGGCGACACGTTTCCTGACGACTATCGAGAAAGCCAATGATCGGATTTGATCTGATCAATTTCCGCCAGCATCACCCGGAAGGCATCAAGAGCGAGACGCTCCTCCTTCGTGAGATCGCCAAGTTTGGGTTCAAGCTTTTCGATGAGGACATTCAGAGCATCGCCCATGCGCCCGAGCTGGCGCCCGTAACTGCCGACTTCCTGAAGAACCTTCTGTTCGATCTCAGGCGCCGGCGACCTGCCAAGATTGATGTTGATCAGCCCGAACTGACTGCCAAAGGCCTTGAACATGTCAAACCAGGGATTGATGGCCTGGGTGACGTCACCGGAAAGAGGGAGTCGGAACTCGGGCATTGCTGGAAGCCTCTTGTTACATCGCGCAGCCTTTGCGGCACGCGGACATGAAAGGTGGCAACAAGTTACAGCAAGCCTGCTCGCTATGCGTGCTCAAATAGAAAGCGCACTACAATGGACCCTCTGAGCTGCTCAGATGCCACCTGCCTTGGCGGTGGCAAGGGCATTGGCCATGGCGCCGGCAAAACTGGTGCGATCTTCAGGATTCAGGAAATTTCCGATGTCGATGTGTTCGCCTCTTGAACTCAAGGACAACCGCGTGACGCCTTCATCTTCAAGGCGGGTCATCGACATGCGCACCCACAAGGGATTGAAGCGAAATTCCTGATGGCGTTTTCCGGGTCCGACCTTTCGCACGACAATTTCATGCCCCGAAACCGCAACTTCCTCATAGGTCTTTGCCGACGCATAGTTCAACCTGAACGCCATCCAGATGAGCAAGACATCCAGGCCGAAGAAACCGAAGACCGGCCAGGCACCGATCGCCAGAAAGACAATTCCGGAGATGAAACTCACCGCGCCGACACACAACATGAAACTCATGAAGCCGCGCGGACTCAACGAACGATAAGGCGTCAGCACAGCCGAGAAGAACGGCTCTTCAGCGCTGTGAGCATCGTTTTTGGGCTCGGGTTTCGGATTGTCGGCTGTCATGAAGAAAGATTATAGAGTGGACATGGCAGATTCAAAGATCCCAAAGCGTCGCGCCACGTCCTCAACGACTGCGACAAAGAAAAAGACTGCGCCCAAACGGAAAGCGCCGTCCGTCGACAATCCGGGCAAGGTGTTGAAGCGGTCCCGCTATACCAAGGCAGAGACCTACGCGATCTTTCAAAGATTTCACGCAGATAACCCCGAGCCCGAGGGTGAACTAGATTATGTGAACGCCTACACATTGCTTGTGGCCGTGGTCTTGTCCGCACAGGCGACGGATGTCGGCGTTAACCGCGCAACAAAACATCTGTTTCAGATCGCCGACACTCCGGAAAAGATGGTCGAGCTTGGCGAAGACAAGGTTCGCGAGGAAATCCGTACGATTGGCCTTTACAAAACCAAGGCCAAAAACGTCATCCTCCTTTCGCAGCAGCTGCTCCGTGATCACGGCGGCGAAGTGCCCGATGACCGTGAAGAACTGGAGAAGCTGCCTGGCGTCGGCCGCAAGACGGCGAATGTGGTGCTCAACATCTTCTTCGGTCAGCCGACCATTGCGGTCGACACGCATCTGTTCAGGCTCGGCAACCGAATTGGCATCGCCCCGGGAAAGACGCCGCTAGATGTCGAGAAGGCCATGGAGCGGATCATTCCGCCGGAATTCAGCCTGCACGCGCACCATTGGCTGATCCTTCACGGCCGCTACATCTGCAAGGCGCGCAAGCCTGAATGTAAACGCTGTCTCATCTACGATCTCTGCAAGAGTCCCGAGAAGGAGCCCTATGACGCCATTCCGGAGATCGCCCTGCGTACAGCTGCGCTTGTCGCCGCCGGCAAAACCCGTCTGGATGCGGAATGAATGTTCCGAAAGCAACGCAGCGCTTGGACTTTCGTGAGGCGAATGAGGCCGACGCCGCGTTCTTTCTGAAGCTGATGAACGAGCCGGACTATCACCGCTACATCGGCGACAGGCAGATCTCGGACCTCACAAAAGCTGAGGCTTATGTCCGTGAGAAGTTGATCCAGAGCTATCGAAGCAATGGTTTCGGGCTCTGGTTGGTGACCAGGCTGAGCGATGGTGAGCCGCTAGGAATTTGCGGCATCGTGGAGCGCGACGGATTTGATGGTCCGGATCTCGGCTATGCTTTTCTCGCAGAACACGGCGGATCAGGTTTTGCGCGAGAAGCAGCTCATGCTGTACAGAGGCATGCGGAACGCGAACTCGGGTTGACGCAGCTTCTCGCCATCGTCACGCCCGACAACAGCCGGTCCATCAAATTGCTGCAAAAGCTTGGATTTACGCGATCAAACGAAATGGTTTTTCCAGGAACGGACGATCTCGTTGATATCTATTGCTGGAACGCTGCGCTCGACTAGACAAGCGGTGCGCCGGGTGCAGCAAGTTCTAGTCTTTCTGACGAACCCGGACGATCACATCAACGCGAACAACTTCCATCCCATCCGGTGCCTGCGGAATGCGGCCGATGCCGACGCCTTCACCTGGAATATCGATGACCTTGTTTTCGCCTTCGATGAAAAAGTGATGGTGATCCGAGACGTTGGTGTCGAAGTAGGTCTTGTTGCCATCAATCGCGACTTCTCGCAAAAGACCGGCTTCCGTGAACTGATGCAGCGTGTTGTAGACCGTGGCCAGAGACACGGGAACATCAGCATCAACGGCTTCTTCATGCAGCAATTCAGCTGAAATATGCCGGTCGCCCTTGGAATAAAGGATCTCGGCAAGTGAGACACGCTGCCTCGTTGGGCGCAAACCTGCGCTCCGGAGCATGTCAGTCACATTGTGTTCGGCATGATGTGTTTGCATCGTGTCGGTCATTCCCAGATCTTGTTTCCGAGGTCTTTCGCCTGTTACGGCACCCTACCTAAACGTAGTGTCCGCAGTGTTAATTGGCAATCAACCGGGATATTCAGCCTATAATTGGCATTTCTTGGCTCATGGATGCAAGTTTTTCCTCAACCTCATTTCGTCTATCGTCAGGCCCATCCTTGGCGGAATTGCGACTATGGCCCCTTCAAACAGCGTATTTTGGCTTAAAGTTACGAGAAGGGTGATCTTTCGGACCGGTTTCCCCTGTGTTACGAAGGCGCCCTAACAAATCGATCAAAACCACCATCCGGCAAGCCGTTCGGGCGAAACCGGGTGTGAGAGACAACAACGGACCTCGAATGACCGAGCGGCGATCCAGCTACGAATACGAAGACCTTCTTGCTTGCGCACGTGGCGAGCTATTTGGACCCGGCAACGCACAACTGCCGCTGCCCCCCATGTTGATGTTCGACCGGATCACGGAGATCTCCGAAACCGGCGGCGAGTTCGACAAGGGCTTCATTCGCGCTGAATTCGATATCAAGCCGGACCTCTGGTTTTTCCCCTGCCACTTTCAGGGCAATCCAGTAATGCCAGGCTGCCTCGGTCTCGACGCCATGTGGCAGCTCACCGGCTTTTTCCTCGGTTGGCTGGGTCTTGAAGGAAAAGGTATGGCGCTTTCGACCGGCGAAGTGAAGTTCAAAGGCATGGTCACACCGGAAGTCAAAAAGGTCGAATATGGGATCGACTTCAAGCGGATCATGAAGGGTCGTCTTGTACTGGGTATCGCCGATGGTTGGCTGAAAGCCGACGGACAGCCCATCTACAAGGCAACCGATCTGCGCGTCGGTCTTGCCAAGGGCTAAAAGCCCTTACGACATAGCTATCAGTGCACAATTCGATCCGGCGCCCTCGCGTGCCGGATTGCCTTATGAAAACAAACCCGACCGGACGGCAGTGCACGCTGAACCGGCGGATGAGAGATCTGAATAGGAGACCGCGATGAGGCGGGTGGTTGTCACCGGAATGGGTATTGTGTCGTCGATCGGCAACAACACCCAGGAAGTTCTTGCAAGCCTTCGCGACGGCAAGTCGGGCATCAGTTTTGCACCAGACTACGCAGAACACGGCTTCCGCAGTCAGGTCCATGGCATGCCGAACATTGACATTCCGTCGCTCGTTGACAAGCGGAACCTCCGCTTCATGGGCGATGGCGCGGCTTACAACTTCATTGCCATGGAACAGGCAATCGCCGACAGCGGTCTTGAAGACACCGACGTCTCGAACGAGCGGACGGGTCTGATTATGGGGTCAGGTGGTCCATCGACGAAAAATCTCTTTCAGGCGCACAAGATCGTCATCGAAAAGGGCGCGCCCAAGCGCATGGGCCCATTCATGGTGACCCGCGGCATGAGCTCGACCAACTCGGCCTGCCTTGCGACACCCTTCAAGATCAAGGGCATCAACTATTCGATCACGTCGGCCTGTTCGACGTCAGCGCACTGCATTGGAGCTGCCACCGAACAGATCCAGTTTGGCAAGCAGGATGTCATGTTCGCCGGTGGTGGCGAGGAACTGGACTGGACGCTGTCCTGTCTGTTTGACGCCATGGGTGCCATGTCTTCCAAATACAACGACACACCCCAAACGGCCTCCCGCGCCTATGACGCAACCCGCGACGGTTTCGTCATCGCCGGTGGCGGCGGAGTTGTGGTTCTTGAGGAACTGGAACATGCCAAGGCCCGTGGCGCGAAGATCTATGCGGAAGTGACTGGCTACGCCGCCAATTCTGACGGCTACGACATGGTTGCGCCGTCGGGTGAAGGCGGTGAGCGCTGCATGCGTTTGGCAACGTCCACCTTGGGCGACCGCAAGGTCGACTATATCAACTCTCATGGCACGTCCACGCCTGTCGGCGACATCGGCGAGATCCAGGCCATCCGCCGCGTTTTCGGTGAGAAACAGCCTCCGGTGTCCTCGACCAAGTCTCTCACAGGCCATAGCCTGGGCGCGACAGGTGTTCAGGAAGCCATTTACTGCCTGTTGATGCTGGAAAACGATTTCATCACTGCATCAGCAAATATCACTGAACTTGATCCTGAGCTGAAGGAAGGCGAGATCGCCACCAAGCGCATCGACGACGCTGGCCTTGATACGGTTCTATCCAACAGCTTCGGCTTCGGCGGCACCAATGCGTCGCTGGCCATGTCGCGCTTCCACGGCTAAGGGCTCTAGAAATGTCTGACATCATGAAAGGCAAACGCGGCCTGGTGATGGGTGTGGCGAACGACCACTCCATTGCATGGGGCATTGCCAAGACCCTCGCCGATCATGGCGCTGAGCTTGCTTTCACCTATCAGGGCGAAGCTTTCGGCCGCCGGACCAAGCCGCTGGCTGAATCCGTTGGTTCCAACCTGCTTCTGCCGTGCGATGTGGAAGACATCGACAGCGTGGATGCGGTTTTCGCAAAGCTGAAGGAAGAATGGGGCACCATCGACTTCCTGGTCCACGCCATCGGCTTTTCCGACAAGAGCGAGCTGAAGGGCAAATATGCAGACACCACCCGGGATAATTTCTCCCGGACCATGGTGATCTCCTGCTTCTCCTTCACGGAAATCACCAAGCGCGCTGCCGAACTGATGCCAAATGGCGGGTCCATCATTACGCTGACTTATGGCGGCGCCACCAAGGTGATGCCGAACTACAATGTCATGGGCGTTGCCAAGGCGGCTCTGGAATCCTCCGTACGCTACCTGGCTGCCGATTATGGCGAGCAGGATATCCGCGTGAACGCCATCTCTGCGGGTCCTGTCCGCACGTTGGCAGGCTCCGGTGTTTCCGATGCCCGGCTGATGTTCAACTATCAAAAGCGCAACGCACCACTGCATCGAACGGTTTCGCTTGAGGAAATCGGCGGAACAGGGCTTTACCTGCTGTCTGATCTGTCCGGTGGCGTGACCGGTGAGATTCACTTCGTTGACAGCGGCTACAACATCATGTCGATGCCACGCCTTGAAGAACTCAAAACCCAGGAAGCCAAGGGCGACTAGGGTTCAGGCATTCTTGCCAAATAAAAAGGGCGGCCTTGAGGGCCGCCCTTTTTCGTTCTGAAGATCATCAGATGACCGATCAGTCGATCAATTCATCTGGATAGACACCAAAAAGGCGCGTCTGATCGATCCAGCCGTCATACCCTTCGCCATGGACGCGGCACCAACCCCCTGCGCATTCATCAACTGTGGCCAGAACATTCGCTTGCAATTCGGCCACCATTTGACCATCCGACTTGGAGCGCGCTCTTAGGGGTGTTTGAACAGCATCATCCCAGGGCGTTACCAGAGCAGTCCTGCGGCCAGACAGAAGGGAATGGAACACCCAACCTTCTTTGCCTTCCCAATCGCGTATGCGCCGCCAGTTCTCGAATTCCTGAATGATCTCGACAGGCAGACCAGCCTGAACAAAGGTCCAGGCAACATCGTGATCTCTAGACGGGCCAATGCGAACATTAACGCGATCCGACTTCAGACTGACGAAACGAGGAACCGGCAATCCGCTGGCACCCGTCTTGGTTGCCTGGGACAAAGCCTCGATCGGCAAAAGCGCAAGGACCGCAAACAGAAGTGCGGCGGAAAGGACATCCTTCAGCGAGGTCATCAATCGGGCCATATTATTCGCTTGTCCAATTGTTAAGTGTGAGCAACATCATGCAAAACCTGTAGCGAAGTTGGCGTCCGAAAACCAGCGTGCTCCAAAAGGGACCGTTGGAAAGGAGAGGGCTCCCGCATCCCCTTGTTTCTCACTTGCCATCTCGGTAAGGAGAAAGGGTGTGGCGTGCGCGTTCTCCGCAAGGTGCGCTATGGTGGAACCGTTGTGGTTAACGTGACCTCAACGAGACGCAAAGGCAGGGAACATGGCGAAAAAGAAGCCAGTGGTCGTCGTGACCCGGAAACTTCCGGATGTGGTTGAGACGCGCATGCGCGAGCTCTTTGAAACACGCCTCAATGAAAACGATCGACCTTTCAGCCAGGCAGAACTGGTCGACGCTGTGAAAACAGCTGATGTGCTGGTGCCGACCGTCACCGACCGCATTGATGCTTCAGTCCTGTCTCAGGCAGGGCCAAACCTGAAACTGATTGCGAACTTTGGCAATGGCGTCGACAATATCGACGTCTCGACCGCCAACAACCGGGGCATCAACGTCACCAACACACCTGGCGTTCTGACGGAAGACACCGCAGACATGACCATGGCGCTGATGCTCGCCGTGCCGCGACGCCTTGCTGCCGGCATCAAGGCTCTCGAATCCGGCGAATGGGCCGGCTGGTCGCCGACGTGGATGCTTGGCCACCGGATTTGGGGCAAGCGCCTCGGCATTATCGGCATGGGCCGCATCGGCCAGGCTGTTGCACGACGTGCCAAGGCCTTCGGCATGTCCATCCACTATCACAACCGCCGACGCGTCACTCCCGATATGGAAGAAAGCCTTGAGGCCACCTATTGGGAAAGCCTCGACCAGATGCTGGCCCGCATGGATGTCGTCTCGATCCATTGCCCCCATACGCCGGGAACCTTTCATCTTCTGTCTGCGCGGCGTCTGAAGCTGCTCAAGAAGGATGCCTATGTGGTCAACACGGCCCGTGGAGAGGTGATCGACGAAAACGCGCTCATCCGCATGCTTGAAGCAGGTGACCTTGCAGGAGCGGGGCTCGATGTTTTCGAACATGAACCTGCGGTCAATCCGAAGCTGGCATCGCTGGAAAACGTCGTGTTGCTGCCGCATATGGGCTCCGCCACCATCGAGGGCAGAATCGAGATGGGTGAAAAGGTCATCATCAACATCAAGACCTTCATGGATGGGCATCGCCCCCCGGATCGTGTTTTGCCTTCAATGCTTTGACTTGATTTGCAGCTTGGACAGGTTCCATGAAGCCACCTGAAACCCTCGCCCATGTTCGCGCCTATGAGGGTGGTGCGGCGTGGCTGGCCAAGCTGCCCGACCTTTTCGATCAGTGTGTCGAAAATTGGAACCTGACCAAGATTGGAGCGCCCTATGAGGGCTCCAATGTGTCTCTCGCAGTTCCTGTCGAACAAGATGGCCACTCAGCCGTCTTGAAAATCCAGTTGCCATCACCTGAATCTGAACATGAAGCAGCGGCTCTGTCGAACTGGGATGGGGATGGAGCCGTTCGCTTACTGGCGCATGACCCAGCGCGCTGTGCCCTTTTGCTGGAGCGGTGCGAGCCCGGTGAATATCTTGCAGATACCACGGAAGAGGATCCGCTAACGGTTGTTTCCGATCTGCTATCGCGCTTATGGAAACCAGCCACCGCACCGTTCACATGTCTTGCCACTGCCGCTGCTCAATGGGCACAAGAGATGCCTGAAGGATGGCAAAACGCCGGCCGACCTTGCGAACGCTATCTCGTGGACGCTGCCATCGACTACCTGACCGAACTCGGCAAAAGCCAGGGAGAGTCGGTCCTGCTGCACCAGGATCTTCACGGTCACAATATCATCTCGGCGAAAAGAAACGCCTGGCTTGCCATCGATCCGAAACCATTGGTTGGCGAACGGACCTTCTCGATCGCGCCAGTGGTGAGGAGTTTTGAGTTCGGCCATACGAAAGAGGCAACGCTCTATCGGCTCGACCGACTGTCAGATGAACTTGGTTTGGATCGCGAACGCGCCCTGGGCTGGACAGTCGCTCAAACCATGGCTTGGAGTTTTGATGGCGGCTATGTTGCGACCCACCATCAAACCGTTCGCTGGCTGCTTGGGTGTTCGTCGTGATCAGGGAAGGTATTTTTTCCAGATCGCGCTATCGTCCATGCCCTCGATAAAGGCTTTGTGGGCGGTATATTCCGTTTCCTGAAGGCGCGAAGCCAAGGCTTCTGGGCGCTGGCGGGCATTGAAATTTCCCAAACCATCTTCAATGCTGACGGACTGTGATCCGGACGCAGCAGCCCGATCGTCTTCCGGCGACAAGATCAACGCTTGCTGCTTGCCGCCCATGAGCTCGAGATAGACTTCCGCCAGGATTTCCGCATCGAGGAGAGCACCATGTTTGACGCGGCGGGAATTGTCGATGCCATACCGGTTGCAAAGCGCATCAAGGGAATTCGGACCGCTGGGATGCCGCCGGCGGGCGATATCAAGCGTATCGACGACCTGATCGTTGGAAATCGTTCGCCGACCAGCCCGCTCAAGCTCCATGTTGATGAAACCCATGTCGAAGGCTGCGTTGTGGATCACGAGGGTCCCATCTCCGACAAAATCAAGAAATTCATCGGCGATATGCGCGAACAGTGGTTTGTCCGACAGAAATTCTTCCGACAGGCCATGGACGTTGAACGCCTCGATTGGCATGTCGCGCTGTGGGTTGATGTAGACGTGGTAGTAATTTCCGGTCGGAATATGGTTGAGGAGTTCAACCCCGCCGATTTCGACCAGCCGGTCGCCGCCTCTCGGATTAAGGCCCGTGGTTTCCGTATCGAAGGAAATTTCCCGCATCTTACCGCCTTGCAGATTGTCTAGCCGCAATGTGCCGACTGAGCCGGCGTGAGCCAAGCGGCTTTGCGGCTTTTCCCCGTATTGCCCATCCTCGAAACCTAGGGCATGCCCGCCAGAGCTCTGAGAATAGCCTTTACCGAGCGCCTTGCAGCATCCATTCCCCGCCCTGTGTCGATCAGAAAGTGGGCGCGCCGCCGTTTTTCGGCATCAGCCATCTGCTTTGCTAGAATGGCTTCAAACCGCTCTTCGGTCATGCCGGGCCGTGCCAGGACCCTCTCGCGTTGAACGGACGCTTCGGCCGTCACGACCACCGACACATCGACACGCCGGTCGCCGCCGGTTTCAAAGAGGAGGGGAATGTCGAGCAAGACGGCCCGGCGACCTTCAGAACGTGCTTTTTCAACAAACCGCTGTTCTTCTTCTCGCACCAGCGGATGAACGATCGCTTCGAGACGCTTCATCGCCTCGGGCTTTCCAAGAACCCGCGGAGACAACAGCGAGCGATCGACCTTGCCTTGAACGACCGTTCCTAGAAACGCAGCTTCGATCAGGGGTGCCGCGCGGCCAGCATAAAGAGCATGAACCGCTGCGTCAGCATCGTGGCCTGGAACACCTGCTTCAGAAAACAACCGCGCAGTGGTCGATTTGCCCATGCCGATGGAACCGGTCAGGCCGATCTTGATCAACCGTCTTTCTCCAGATCTGCAATCATCATTGCCCGCAATTCTTCGTCCACCTCCGGGCGCATGCCAAACCAGCGTTCGAAGGCCGGAACAGCCTGATGCAGCAACATGCCGAGACCATCAACCGTGCGGTTTCCCCGCGCCTCGGCCTTCTTCAAGAGGTCCGTCTTCATCGGCACGTAAACGATGTCGGACACCAAAGCGGATTCGGGCAGCGGACCCAGATCGATTTCCAGCGGTGCCTTGCCCTTCATGCCCAACGACGTGGTGTTGATGAGAAGATCGGCCTTCCCAATATAATCCCCAAGTTCATCCCAGGAATATCCAATCGTTGACGAACCGAACTTCTCGGCCATTTCCATGGCCTTTTTGGCTGTGCGATTGAAGATATGCACAGTCTCGAACTTTCGAGACAGAAGCGACCAGATCACGGCGCGTGCTGCGCCGCCTGCCCCCAAAACGATCGCTGTACCCGGGTTGTTGTCCCAACCCGGTGCGAGCTGATCCAGGTTGCCAAGAAAGCCAATGCCATCCGTGTTGGCGCCGCAAAGCCTGCCGCTCTCGTCAATCCAAAGCGTATTCGCGGCACCCATGGCCTCGGCCGCAGGATCAAGTTCTGCGCAAACCGATGCAGCAAGCTCCTTGTGCGGCACGGTGACATTGCAGCCCACGAGACCTGAATCCTTGAAATTTCGGTAGAAATCTTCCGCCGTCTCAGGATCCACATCGCGGCGGCCGTATTCACCTTCAAGACCGTATTTTTTCAGCCAGTGGCCATGAACCATTGGCGAGCGGGAGTAGGTTACGGGCCAACCGGTTATGGCAGCTTTTGGTGGGTAACTCATGTATCAAGCACTTTCTGGCGGCGGAGTTCTTCAAAGAGCGGCAAGAGCGGAAGTCCAAGGATGGTAAAATAGTCTCCATCAATCTTGTCAAACAACTGAACGCCGGGCCCTTCCAGCTGGTAGGCTCCGACGCTGGAGAGGACCGTTTCGCCAACATCTGCCAGATATTTCCCGATGAATGCCGGCGTCAGCTCGCGCATGGTCAACCGAGCGGTCGACACGTGGCGCCAGATCGCCGACCCGTTGCGTGAAAGGACAACAGCAGACAGAAGCTCGTGTGTCTTGCCAGAAAAACGAAGTAATTGACGCCGAGCGGCTTCCATATCGTCGGGTTTGGTGTGGCGCACACCCTCGAACGCCAGGATCTGATCCGCGCCAATCACAAGATCGCCCGATCTGCGGCCGCTGACATCATTAGCCTTGACTTCCGCAAGCACGGTCGCAAGATCTTCCGGCGGAAAACCGGCCTCGATCAAGGGTGCTTCAACGGCCCGTTCGTCGACGTCGGCAGGATCAACCTGGAAATCCAGGCCTGCGTTTTTCAAGAGCTCGCCGCGGATCTTGCTGCCGCTCGCCAGAACCAGTGTCATTTGAGATTCCCATCTTTGACAAGGACGATCACATCTCCTGATCGTCGACCTGTTTTGCTTTGGCCGCTCGGTACAGCGCCAGGATTTCAGCCGCGGTTTCCTCAATTGATCGGCGCGTGACATCTATGAGCGGCCACTCATTGTCGGAACATAAGCGCCTGGTCAGATTGATTTCCCGCGCGATTTCCTTCCGGTCGACATATGTGTCGTTATAATTTTCCGACTGCAAGGACAGAACCCGATTGCGCCGGATCTGCTGAATGCGTTCGGCCGATGCAATTAATCCAACGACCAGAGGCTTCTTCAGTTCCAGAAGCTGCGGAGGCAACGGAATGTCTGGCACCAGAGGCACATTCGCGGCCTTGATGCCCCGGTTCGCCAGATAGATACAGGTCGGCGTCTTGGATGTGCGCGAGATCCCTACGAGCACGATATCCGCCGCTTCAAGATCCTCCCAGATCTGTCCGTCATCATGCATCATGGTGTAATTGAGCGCGTCGATACGCTTGAAATACTCCGCGTCCAGTTCATGCTGACCGCCGATCCGGTGGGTTTGGGTCACGTTCAGGTAGGACTGAAAGACTGCAAAGACCGGATCGAGAATATTGACGAAGGGAATGCCGAGCTCACGACAGGTTCGCTCAAGCCTTGCCGATATATCCTTGTCCACCAGGGTATAGAGAACAATGCCGGGGGCTGCCTGGATCTCGCTGACGACGCGATCCAACTGTTTTTGAGTTCGGACCAGAGGATAGACGTGCTCGATCTCCTGAACATCTTCATATTGGACCGTCGCGGCGCGGGCGACCGTCATCAGGGTTTCACCGGTCGAGTCCGATACCAGATGGAGATGAAAGTAATTTCTGGACTTGTTCACGCAGTCATCCCCACCCCTGTTGAATAGCCTGGAAAATCGGCTCTTTGTCCGCTTCCGGCCCGAATTTGTGCCCACTGACCTGTCTTTATAAACAGCACCTGGTTTTCAAATGACTCCCGGCGAAACGGTCTGCTAACCATGTGGATTAACACAATCGCTTCAAATCATGGACAGGTTTTCCACGTCTGCCCAATTCATTAATAGAGTGTTAAAATTCTTCTAAATCACTTAATAGAAACGAAATTCCGAGTTATCGACTCCTGTGGAGGGTAACTTGTCCAGAACGCGCGACGATTTATCCCGCTTCGAATATGACTGTGAATGATTGTGGAAGCCAAATGATCCCGGTAATCCACTTTCAATAATAAAAAACAGATTCAAACATAGAATCTTTATTAGACAGGATTGTGGGAAAGGGGCTCTGCCTTATGAGATCCGAAGATCGTAGCGTGATGCGTGTGTTGGCAGGAGAGAAGATCTGGCCACCACCCATCTGGATGATGCGTCAGGCAGGCCGATATCTCCCCGAATATCGTGAGGTTCGCGCCAAGGCGCCAAACTTTCTCGACTTTTGCTACAATCCGGATCTTGCCACCGAAGTCACTCTTCAACCGATCCGCCGGTATGGCTTTGATGCAAGCATCTTGTTCTCGGACATCTTCGTCGTGCCGGACGCGATTGGCTATCCGGTCAGGTTTGAAGAAGGACGTGGTCCGGTTCTCGAACCTCTATCTACTGATCTGGTTGATCGTCTGGAACAGGAACAGGCAGAGGATCATCTTAAACCGGTCATAGAGACGGTTTCACGTCTTCGAGCTGAGCTGCCCAAGGAAACGACGCTTCTCGGCTTCTGTGGCGCTCCCTGGACCGTTGCTTGCTATTCTGTCGCTGGACACACAACCCAGGACCAGGTTGCAGCCCGTGTGGGATCCTATCGAGACCCAGGTCTTCTCGCTCGCTTCATCGACCACCTTGTTACCGCTTCGATCCGCTACCTCGTTCGTCAGCTTGATGCCGGTGCTGATGCGGTTCAGATATTTGATACCTGGGCAGGTGTCTTGGACGATGCCGGGTTTGAGCGTTGGTCAATCCAGCCGACCCGGGCCATTGTCCAGGGCGTGAAAGCTCAAAGGCCGGGCGCGAAGATCATTGGTTTCCCGAAGTCATCCGCAGCGCGTATGGAAACCTACATCGCGAAAACGGGGGTTGATGCGGTTGGACTTGATTGGACCGCACCGGACGGCCTGGCTCTCGAGATCCAGAAGAAAGTTCCGATCCAGGGCAATCTCGATCCAATGCGCCTTGTCGCAGGGGGTTCTGCGCTGGATGAAGGCGTTGATCACATCTTGCAGACATTCGACAAGGGTCCGCTGGTTTTCAACCTTGGCCATGGAGTGACGCCGGATGCCGATCCGGAAAACGTTGCGCGGATGGTTGATCGGGTTAAGCGGGGATAGGTCCAATGGGTGTCTATGAGTGGGTGAAATCCATACACGTGATTTCGATCATCGCCTGGATGGCGGGAATGCTCTACCTGCCACGGCTCTTCGTCTATCACGTTGATGCAGAGGTGGGTTCAGACAAGTCGGAAACCTTCAAGGTGATGGAACGGCGCTTGCTGAAAGCCATCATCAATCCGGCCATGATCTCAGCCTGGATCTTTGGTCTGTGGGCAGCCTACGAGATCGGAGCATTTAGCCAGGGCTGGTTTCATGCCAAGCTGACGCTCGTTCTCCTGATGTCCGCCGCACACGGTTACCTCTCAGGATGTGTTAAGCGTTTCGCACGAGACGAGAATAAAAAGTCGGCGAAATTCTATCGGATCCTTAATGAGGTGCCGACGGTCTTGATGATATTCATTGTTATTCTTGTCATTGGGAAGCCGTTCTAACCGCGAATTCTGTTGGATGGCAGATTTATCTGCCATCTACGCCTTTTTATGTACTTGCAGATTTTTTTGAAATCACTTAGGGTTTCGCCAAATTCCAGCCGGCGTTGTGGAGCATAAGCATCCAACGGTCCCGGCAGCCACGTCTGATCTAGACCAAACTGGCAGTCTCTCAGAATACCTTCCTATCTTCTTCTGAACTCTCGTTCCTAGTCCTGGTTTAAGAAGAACAATCAAGGCATTAATCCATCAAAATGACAGAGCCCAACTCGATTCGGGAAATGAAACTCAAAGACCTCAAACAGAAAACACCAACCGAGCTCCTGCAAGTTGCGGAAGAGCTTGAAGTTGAAAACGCGAGCACCATGCGCAAGCAGGAGCTCATGTTTGCGATCCTGAAGAACCTTGCGGCTCAGGACGTTGAAATTATCGGCGAAGGTGTCGTCGAAGTCCTGCAGGACGGCTTTGGCTTCCTTCGCTCACCGGACGCAAACTATCTTCCTGGACCTGACGACATCTATGTCTCTCCCTCCCAGATCCGCAGATTTTCCCTGCGGACAGGTGATACGGTTGAAGGACAGATCCGCAGCCCCAAGGAAGGCGAGCGCTATTTTGCCCTTCTGAAGGTCAACACGATCAACTTTGAAGATCCGGACAAGGCGCGCCACAAGGTTCACTTTGACAACCTGACCCCGCTTTATCCTGACGAAAAGTTCAAGATGGAGATTGAAGATCCAACCAAGAAGGATCTTTCTTCTCGCGTGATCGATCTGGTTGCTCCGCTCGGCAAGGGCCAACGCGCGTTGATCACTGCGCCGCCACGCACGGGTAAGACCGTCTTCCTTCAAAACATCGCGCAGTCGATCACGACCAATCATCCGGAGTGCTACCTGATCGTTCTTTTGATCGATGAGCGTCCGGAAGAAGTGACGGATATGCAGCGCACGGTGAAGGGCGAAGTTGTTTCTTCTACATTCGATGAGCCGGCAACGCGGCACGTACAGGTCGCTGAAATGGTGATCGAAAAAGCCAAGCGTCTGACGGAGCATGGCCGCGACGTTGTCATCCTTCTGGACTCCATCACGCGATTGGGCCGTGCCTACAACACCGTTGTGCCATCTTCCGGTAAGGTTCTTACCGGTGGTGTCGATGCCAACGCCCTGCAACGTCCGAAGCGTTTCTTCGGTGCAGCCCGTAACATTGAAGAGGGTGGGTCACTGACCATCATTGCGACCGCGCTGATCGATACGGGCAGCCGTATGGATGAAGTCATCTTCGAAGAATTCAAGGGCACGGGTAACTCTGAAATCATCCTGGATCGGAAGATCTCGGACAAGCGGGTTTATCCTGCGATTGATATTCAGCGTTCCGGCACACGTAAGGAAGAGCTCCTCGTTCCTGCCGAACGGCTCAAGAAGACGTTTGTTCTTCGCCGGATCCTCAATCCAATGGGAACCGTCGATGCTATCGAGTTCCTTCTCGACAAGCTGAAGCAGACCAAGTCGAACGATGATTTCTTCGACAGCATGAACACCTGATCTGAATCGGATCCGAACTGGTTTCATAAAGGCGCGGCAATGTGGAAATTGTCGGGCCTTTATTGTTTGTTAAGCATGTGTTTCACGTGAATCCACTGCCGTTGAGTCAGTTGTATCGGATGCGGGATGAAAAATGCCAGAGATGATTATGGAGACGGAGCGCCTGATATTGCGCTCCTTCAGGGAAACCGATCGGGATGTCTTCGCGAGCATTAATGCTGACCCTGAGGTTATGCGTTACTTCCCTGCGCCTTTGTCGCGCGAGTTGAGTGACACTCTCATGGACAAGGCTCTGGCAAAGGAAAAGTCCGATGGATTTTGCTTTGCGCCGATCGAAGAGAAGGCGTCTGGAGATTTTCTCGGGTTTGTTGGCTTGTCCCGGCCGTCCTACGCCAAGCCCCTGCCATGCGATCCTTGCGTTGAGGTTGGCTGGCGGCTTGCGCGCAGCGCCTGGGGCAAGGGCTATGCAACAGAGGCAGCAAGGGTCTGGCTTCGATTCGGTTTCGTAACTTTGGACCTGGAGGAAATCGTTTCCTTCACCACTGTCACCAATGCTCCTTCGCGCAGGGTGATGGAGCGACTTGGGATGACCTACGATCCAGCCGACGACTTTCTTCATCCAGCTGTCGAGCAAGGTCACCCGCTGGAGCCACACGTGCTCTATCGCCTGAGCCGGAAGGACTGGGTCGCCCAGACCGGCGGCTAGTCGACCTTCTGCAAGATTATTTCAAGGTCCCGACGGCTTTGGATCGGAAACGAGCATGCTCCCTCGCGGCAGAGATAGACGGTCGGCTTATCATCCAGCGCGTTCTTGTATTTCGCAGGGTGACCGTCTGGAAAGTCATCGGTTGAGCTGACAAGGATTTGCATCAAGGCGGGATCAACCGCGCGGTTCAGAACCTTGATAAATGGATTCGGATCCGTTCCTTCCGGCGCAACGATGACGGCCAACCGTCCGTTGGTTCGCGTATCAAAGGCCGAGAGGAGAGAGGCGGTCGCGAAGATGTTCTTCGGTATCTCTGCCGACAGAGCGATCAGCAGTTTGTCCGCCAGTGTTTTGTATCGCTCCTTGCCAGTCATCAGATAGAGCCTCGAAAAAGCTTCAGCTGCGGTTCCATTGGCGTTGGGCGTGGCTTCATCCGCGACGCTGAATGGGCGGGTTATCAGTCCCGGTGCATCATCTGCGGTGAGGAAATAGGCGCCTTCTTCACTTTGATAGTGCTGCTCAAGAATGGTTGCCAAGTCCTCGGCATCGGTTATGTAGCGCTTGATCCGTTCCGGATCGGCTTCGGCCAGGGCGAGGGCTGCGACCATCATGCTTGCCTGGTCAGTGGCAAAGCCCGGGAAGACCAGTGTTCCGTCACGCCATGAATGTCCGATACGACCGTCGCGGCTCATCTCGCTCGTGACGAAGTCATAGGCTGTGCGCGCTGCCTCCAAATATGATTCACGTGAAACAAAATGACTGGCACGGGCAAAGCCAGTGATGGTGTAGCCATTCCAGTCGGCAAGGACCTTGTCGTCCATGGACGGTCGAATGCGGTTCTCACGGCGTTTCAGAAGTTTCTCGCGCATCTTTGCCAGGCGTGTTTCTTCCTTGGCTGAGACGCTCGGAGACTTCAGCCGATTGAGGATCGTGATGCCTTCCCAATTGCCAGAGGGATGAACGTCGTAGGACTTGGCGAAAGCCAGGGCATCTTCTTCGCCGAGCACCTCAGTTATCTCGTCCGACGACCAGACATAAAATCGGCCTTCTTCCCCTTCGCTGTCCGCGTCCAGGCTGGAGGCAAATGCTCCACCGGGCAGCTTCATCTCACTCAACAGCCAATCGGCGGTCTCTTCGATTCGGCGTCGAAACAGCTCGTCACCAGTAGCCTGATAGGCATTGACGAGATGGCCGAGGTACTGGCCGTTGTCGTAGAGCATCTTTTCGAAGTGGGGGACAAGCCAAAGGTGGTCGACCGAATAGCGGGCGATTCCACCTTTGAGATGGTCATAGATCCCTCCATTGCTGATCTGTCGAAGCGTATGAAGGTAGGCGTCCTTGGCAGTGTCATTGCCGCCACGCAGGCCGACGCGCCAGACGAGATCGAGCACGGATGCTTGCGGGAATTTCGGCGCTCCCTTGATCCCGCCATGCTCCGTGTCAAACAGGCCGACAAGCCGGTCACCCGCGGCCATCATAAGACTGCGATCAATCGGGGCGGTGGGTGTGATCTCTGCCTTCAGGGCTTCCATCAGTCCGCTTCGGTTGTTTTCGATTCGCTCCCGATCCGTCTCGAAGGTGTTTGCGACAGCTTCGAGCGTATCGACGAATGAGGGACGGCCCCACTGCGCAGTCTTTGGATAATAGGTTCCGCCCCAAAAGGGTTCGCCCTCGGGCGTCAGGAACATGGTCAACGGCCAGCCACCCTGTTCGCCAAGGGCATGGAGCGCCTTCATATAGATCTGATCAATATCCGGACGTTCCTCGCGATCAACCTTGATATTGATGAAGAGGCGGTTCATTACCTCCGCAGTCGCTGGATCCTCGAAGCTCTCATGAGCCATAACGTGGCACCAATGACAGGCTGCATAGCCTACCGAGAGGAGGATCGGCTTGTTCTGGTTCTTTGCTGCAGCAAGTGCTTCTTCGCCCCATTGGTACCAGTGAACCGGGTTGTCCTTGTGCTGGAGCAGATACGGACTGGTTGATTGGACGAGGCGGTTTTCGGTCATGGGGAGTTGCGGTCCTAACGGGATTTGCGGGTCGCTGGATGGCTAAGGTTCAGCAATTCGCCGGCAAGTGCAAGCGGGGCACGATGGCCTGCTTGAAGGAATGATGTGAGAATGATGTGAGAATGATGTCAGATACGATCTATGCGCTATCGAGTGGAGCCTTGCCTGCAGGTGTCGCGGTCATCCGGATGTCTGGTCCGGCTGTTGAGGTGGTCTTGAACTGTTTATCTGGGGTGGTGCCCGAGCCGCGCAAGGCCGCCTTGAAGCGCCTGGTCGATCCTGTTTCTGGAGATGTGCTTGATGAGGCACTGGTTCTGTATTTCAAGGGACCATCAAGCTTTACAGGTGAGGACGTGGCAGAGCTGCAATGCCATGGCGGTCGGGCAGTGGTGGCGTGCATTCTCGATGTGCTTTCCGGGTTTGAGGGTTTGCGTCCGGCCGAGGCTGGTGAATTTACCCGGCGCGCTTTTGACCGGGGGCGGATGGATCTGACGGAAGTGGAAGGTCTTTCGGACCTGATCGCAGCTGAGACCGAAGCGCAACGCAAACAGGCCTTTCGACAGATGGGTGGTGGCCTTGGCCGGCTCTATGAAGACTGGCGCAAACGCTTGATCCATATGCGGGCCATGATCGAGGCGGACTTTGATTTTGCCGATGAGGAAGATGTTCCAGGTAGTGTCGCGGATCAGGTTTGGGATCAGGCAGAAGGTCTGATTGGAGAAATTGATCAGCATCTTGAGCAATCGAAAAGTGGCGAGCGGCTGAGGTCCGGCTTGCAAGTTGTTTTGATGGGGGCTCCCAACGCAGGCAAATCGAGCTTGTTGAATGCCATTGCGGGCCGCGATGTCGCCATTGTCACCGAGGAGGCTGGAACGACGCGCGACGCGATCGAAGTTCATCTGGACCTTTGCGGTTATCCTGTGACGCTGGTTGATACGGCTGGGCTTCGCGAAACGGAGGGGCGTGTCGAGCAGGAAGGGATCCGTAGGGCCCAGGCACGTGGGGAAGCAGCTGATCTCATCCTATGGGCCATGGAGCCTGGAGGACTTGCCCCGGACCATTCGGTCTCCGGTCTGAGCGAGGACATTCGTCAGTCTGTTCCAGTCTGGATCGTTCGGACAAAGGTTGATCTTGAGACTCTTCCGGAACGAGACTCTTCCGGAATGACCCTTGAAATTGCTGTATCGTGTCTGAACAAGAACGGTCTCGAGCCATTGCTTGACCGTCTTTCCGGTTTCGTTGGTGAAATGATATCAGTCGGTGAAGCGCCGCTGGCAACCCGTGCAAGACATCGCCACTTCCTGCGTGACTGTCGTTCAGCGTTGCATCATGGCTTTACACGGAACGATCTGCCGGGCGAGCTCAGGGCAGAGGATCTTCGCTCTGCAGCCGACGCTCTTGGCCGGATCACGGGTCGGATCGATGTAGAGGATCTGCTGGATGTTATCTTCCGGGATTTCTGTATCGGGAAGTGAGACCTGTTTCACGTGAATCATTGAGGGGTTTGGCGCATCGGTTCTGACCCGGAACATGTTTCACGTGAATCATCTTCCTGTTTTCTTTTGACCAAAAATCCAGGTCAATTTATAAGGACGTCAACGGAACCGGCCAGGGGTGCTTGTGCAAATTGCTCAGCCTCTGCCGTGCGCGCCAAGAGCGCTGACAGACAACATGGTTCCCTTGAAACTCGCTTCGGTGATTTGATCCCTTTGTGCGATGGTCCGCCATCGACGGATGAATGAATATGACCATGACAAATACGATCTATGATGTGGTGGTGGTTGGCGGCGGCCATGCGGGCTGCGAGGCTGCTGCGGCATCTGCAAGGCTCGGCGCGCGGACAGCTCTTGTCACTCATCGTGCCGACACCATCGGAGTGATGTCCTGCAATCCCGCGATAGGGGGGCTCGGCAAGGGTCATCTTGTTCGAGAGATTGATGCACTTGATGGCCTGATGGGTAGGGTCGCCGACAAGGGTGGCATCCAATTTAGAATGCTGAACCGGCGGAAGGGTCCAGCTGTTCGCGGGCCTCGTGCCCAGGCAGACCGGAAGCTTTATCGCGAGGCCATGCAGGCGGAGATCGCCGCCATCGACAACCTTGATGTCGTCGAGGGTGAAGCCGATCGGCTGACATTTGATGATGGCGCGATCTCCGGGATCGTCCTTGCAGATGGACGGGAGATTGTTTGCCAGTCTGTTGTTCTGACCAGCGGCACCTTTCTGCGCGGCCTCATTCACATCGGCGACAAGAAGATACCGGCCGGACGGCAGGGAGAGGGACCAGCGATGGGGCTGTCCGTTTCCCTCGAGGAGATCGGTTTCGAGCTCGGCCGTCTGAAGACCGGTACACCGGCACGTCTTGATGGCCGTACGATTGACTGGGATAAGCTCGAAGAGCAGCCAGGTGATGCTGATCCTATTCCGTTCTCAACCCTGACCAAGAAGATCGAAGTCCCACAGATCCCTTGCCACATCACCCGGACCACGCCTGAGACCCATCAGATTATCCGTGAAAATCTCTCTCGCTCAGCTATGTACTCGGGCGAGATCAAGGGACGTGGGCCGCGATACTGTCCTTCGATCGAAGACAAAATTGTTCGTTTTGGGGATCGGGATGGGCACCAGATTTTCCTGGAGCCTGAGGGTCTGGATGATCACACCGTCTATCCGAACGGCATTTCAACCTCGCTGCCGGAAGATGCCCAGCTGGCGTTTCTCAAGACCATCCCAGGACTTGAAAATGTTGTGGTGATCCAGCCGGGTTATGCGATTGAATATGATCACGTGGATCCGCGTGAACTTACGACTACACTAGAGGCGAAGAAATGCTCCGGGCTTTTCCTGGCTGGCCAGATTAACGGGACGACCGGATATGAAGAGGCGGGAGCCCAGGGCCTGATCGCAGGTCTGAACGCGGCATTGAAAGCTGCCGGGCGCGATGCTTTCGTCGTCGATCGCAGCTTGGGATACATTGGCGTGATGATCGATGACCTCGTCACTCGCGGGATCACCGAGCCTTACCGTATGTTCACCTCACGGGCGGAATATCGCCTGTCCTTGCGGGCGGACAACGCGGATCAGCGCCTTACGCCGATCGGGGTTGAACTGGGGTGTGTCAGTGAGCAACGTCGAGTCGCTTTCGAAACGAAGATGATCCAGATTGTTGCTGCCGGTGACTTGCTTAAGGGCCTCACGGTCACACCGGCGGAGGCGCAGAAAAAGGGACTGCCAGTCAATCAGGATGGTATCCGTCGATCTGCCTTTGATCTGTTGTCCTATCCGGACGTGACCTTCTCACAGCTGGTCGAAGTCTGGCCGGAGCTGGAGAGAGTTGGTGAGGCCATTGCCGAACAGGTGGCAACAGACGCGCTTTATGCTGTCTACCTTGAACGCCAGGCTGCGGACATAGCGGCCTTGAAGCGGGATGAGGCCTTGGAGATTCCGACAGGTTTCGACTTCAATGCGTTGGTCGGTCTGTCTAACGAGGTTAAGCAGAAGTTGGATACTGTACGTCCGTCGACGCTCGGACAAGCGTCCCGAATGGATGGTGTAACGCCTGCAGCGCTCACACTGCTGCTATCTCATATCAAGCGTCAAAGCCGTAAGGGGGCGGCGTGATGGGTCGTCAGGTGCCTTTGAACAACTCTGCAGAGATTGTGCATAACTTCGGGGATGTTTCACGTGAAACGATCGAGCGCCTTCAGATCTACGTTGATCTGGTTTTGAAGTGGCAGCCCGCACAAAATCTGATTGCGCCGTCGACCATCCCCGATATCTGGTCTCGCCATGTCGTCGATAGCCTGCAGACCAAGTGGGCCTTGCCCGAGGCTAAGACCTGGGTGGACATTGGCAGTGGCGCAGGGTTTCCCGGTGTCGTGACGGCTATTCTGCAGGCCGGCGATCCAGACGGCCATGTCCACATGATTGAAAGCAATCAGCGCAAGGCAGCTTTTTTGAGAACGGCCCTTCGTGAGACAGGGTCCAAAGGCACCGTGCATGCGGGACGGATCGAATCGGTTGCGAAAGATTGGCAGCATGGCGCCATTGATGCCGTCTCCGGCCGAGCTTTGGCCGCTCTCGATTTGCTCTTGAGTTTCGCTGAGCCGTTTACCGCCGCTGGTGCGCGATGTGTTTTCCACAAAGGCCAAGATTTCCAACGAGAAGTTAACGAAGCGTCTCACGCTTGGACATTCGATCTGGTAGAAAAGGTAAGTCTTATAGATCCTACGAGCCGGATGCTTCTTTTTTCTAATATCTCTTCCCGGCCCAGTAAGGAAGGTATCGCTGTATGAGCATGCTTCCAGAATCTCCGCGCGTTCTTGCGCTTGCCAATCAGAAGGGTGGTGTCGGTAAAACGACAACAGCCATCAATCTCGGGACAGCCCTTGCTGCTATTGGTGAGAAGGTTCTTGTTATCGACCTCGACCCGCAGGGCAACGCTTCCACTGGTCTCGGTATTGAACGCCGTGATCGTGGATTGTCCACTTATGACGTTCTTAGCGGCGATTGTCGCCTGGAAGAAGCGATCAAGGATACAGCGGTTCCGCGACTTTGGGTGGCTCCATCGACGATGGATCTGCTGGGTCTCGAGTTGGAAATTGCGTCGACCGGCGACCGGGCTTTTCGTCTGCGCGCCGCCATCGAGCAATTGGCCCAGTCCCGTCTGTTTCGGGAAATCGGTTTTACCTATGTCCTGGTTGACTGCCCGCCGTCTCTGAACCTGCTCACCATCAACGCGCTCTCGGCATCCCATTCGATTCTGGTTCCGCTGCAATGTGAATTCTTTGCGCTGGAAGGTCTCAGCCAGCTGCTGAGCACAGTGGAGCAGGTGCGTAACGCATTGAATCCGGAACTGACGATCCATGGCATCGTTCTGACGATGTATGACAGCCGGAACAATCTCTCCAGCCAGGTCGTGGCCGATGTGCGCGAGACGATGGGTGATGCGGTTTATGAAACCATCATTCCACGCAACGTGCGGATCTCGGAAGCGCCGTCCTACGGAAAGCCTGCGTTGCTCTATGATCTGAAATGCTCCGGCAGTCAGGCTTACCTGCGCCTTGCATCCGAGATCATTCAGCGTGAGCGTGAGCTTCGGCGCGTTGCGGCCTAGGGCTTTTGGCGAGACTGTTGATTTCATAGCTTTTGGATTCGGATCCGTTCCGGGTTCAACAGCGCTGGAAGCTAGTCTAAACAAGTAACCTGTTGAAAAATAAAGATAATTAAGAAACGGATGCGGTATGGCGGACGATAGTGTCAAGAACAAGCGCTTGGGACGTGGCCTGGCGGCGCTGATTGGCGATTCTGCTACTCAGGATACATCTCCCCCTGAGCGAACGATGCGCGACAGCCGCAAGGTTCCGATTGAGCATCTGGAGCCGAACCCACGCAATCCGCGCAAGACCTTTGCCGAGAAGGACCTTGCGGACCTCACTGAATCTCTCCGTGCGAAAGGGATTGTCCAGCCGATCCTCGTTCGTCCGGCCGCAGGAAAACAGGATCGTTTCGAGATCATCGCAGGTGAGCGTCGCTGGCGTGCCGCACAAAAGGCCGGTCTCCACGAAGCACCAATCATCATTCGCGATGTCACCGATCAGGAAGCGCTTGAGCTCGCGATCATCGAGAATGTTCAGCGCGCAGACCTGAACCCAATCGAAGAAGCGATGGGCTATGATCAGCTGACCGCCGAGTTCAACTACAGCCAGGGTGAATTGGCCAAGGTCATCGGCAAGAGCCGAAGCCATGTTGCCAACACCATGCGGTTGCTGAAGTTGCCGAATTCGGTGAAGGACTATCTGGCTGAAGGTCTTTTAACTGCTGGTCATGCCCGAGCGCTGATCACCGTGGAAGACCCGGCTGCGCTTGCGGATCTTATTGTTGCCAAGGGTCTGACCGTTCGTGACGCCGAGAAACTGGCGCAGGATCCAGAGGCGCTGCAGAAGCTCCTGAGCGGCGGCAAGAGCGAAGTGGCCAAGGCAGAAAAGGATGCTGACACCAAGGCGTTGGAGAAGCGTCTGGCAGATACTCTTGGGCTAAAGGTCAGTGTTGGTCACAAGCCGGGCAAGGAAAGTGGAGATCTGAAGATCAAATACACCTCGCTTGAGCAGCTTGATGAGCTTTGCCGCAAGCTGGGCGTCGAAACTGGCTGAACACAGGTCTGGATTCGGTTGCGTAATGATGAGGTCGGGCTGATGCCCGGCCTTTTTTGTTGTCTTTTGGCTGGCGGACTTGGTGCCGTTTGTTCTAGCGGCGTCTTGCGGATCGCGACTTGGCGACACGAGCAAGCGTCAGGAGCGCTTCAGAGAGCACTGGAGCGCCAAGGCCGGCGTTTAGGCGGGAAACCTTCATTGCTTCATGTAGACGCTCTGTGGCCTTCGAGAGGTCTTCTGAGGACCATATCTGGATCTGGCGAGCAATGGCGGTCTTGCGCTTGAAAAAGACCGGAGGCCGTTGGCCGTCGACGATCGCCTGGGGTTGTATTCCACGGTCGACGTCCGCACGCATGCGGTGAAGCCATTGAAAATGCTTCAGGGCCTGTCCCGCGATTACAGACGCATTTGATCCTTGAGCGTCCAACCGCTCCAGACCATGGTCGAGTGTTTCGAGATTTCCCATGGCCGCGGAATCGATCAATTCCGACATTTCAAAGGCAGAGGCGTCACCAATGATCGCCTCGACATCGTCGCTTTCAATGCGGCCTTTCCCCAAGGCGTAGAGACAGAGCTTCTTGAGCTCTCCGCGACTGGCCATTCTGTCGGCACCGAGCAGGCTGTGAAGCGCGGCGCGCGCCTCCCGGGAAATGCTGAGCTCTGCGTCTCGGGTTTCCTGATCGATCAATGTGTCGATGTCGCGGCCCGTGTCGGTGTAGCAGGGTACGGCAACTGCGCGGCGATCAGACTCGAACAACTTGCGCAGGCCCGTTCCCTTTTTCAGGTCACCGGCTTCGACGACAACCAAAGAAGGATTGTCATCGAGTTTGAGAAGGGGAGTGACAGCGGGAGAGAGGTTCTTTCCGCCAGCATCCTTGATCCAGATGATGCGGCGGCCGCCGAAGAGCGGCACCGTTAGTGCTTCGTCAATCAGCCGATTCGGGTCGGAAACAATCTCAGATGCGTCGATCTTGGCCAGGTTGAAGGGATCATCGTCCCCTTCGGAGGCTTTTGTGACCAAGGCAGAGGCACGTTCAGAGACGAGACCCGTGTCAGGGCCATAGATCAGCACCGCGCCGCCGGCTGTGGGCGGCTTTGCAAGGAAACGGTCTATTTCGCCCGCCTTGAGCGCGGTCATGAGCTCATGTCCTTAGCGCTGGGATGCGAAATAGCCAGCGATCCGAGCCTGGATATCGTCAGCCACCGTTGCGGCGGCGCGTTGCTTTGCGTCGCGTTTCGCGCGGATATTGGCAAAACGCTGGCTGGAGAAGTCATAGGACGCCGTGGCAAATGAGCGACCGGTTGTCAGCGTCTTCTGAGTCTCATAGTCGGACAGCACGAAGGTCGTATTCATGGTCAGGGTGTAGGCAGAGGGCACATCTGCTAGTTCCTCGACACCGACTGCGGCCTGGCTGATGTCCATCAGTACCTTCAGACGGTACAGCTTCCGTGGGCTGGCGGCGCCACCCTCGAAGTTGAAGGTGAGCTCGTTGTAGAGCTCCCGCGCCGCGTCATCGTCGCTGTGCTTGTCGGAGATCGGATCGATCTCGATTGCGGCAAGCTCCGCCTGCACAGTACTATCTGCCCCCGACGGAGTGTCGAGTGAGCCATAGAGCGGGCGGACCTGGCAGCCGGCGAGCAGTCCTGCAACGGCGAGGGCGGTCATGAGACCGGAGATCGCCTTGCGGCAGCGGACGTTCAGATCAAGCAACGACATTCACGATCCTTTGGGGCACCACGATAATCTTGCGCGGAGCGCGCCCCTCGAGGGCCCGCTGTACGAAATCAAGTTCCAGCGTAGCTGCTTCGACCGCCTCTTTGGAAGCGTCTCTTGCAACGATAATTTCACCGCGCTTTTTGCCGTTGATCTGGATTGGCAGAGTAACGGTGTCGTCGACAAGAAGGCTGTCCTCGACCGCGGGCCAGTTCGCTTCTGAAATGACGCCTTCGAGCCCCAAACGCGTCCAGCACTCCTCCGCTAGGTGCGGCATCATCGGAGCCATCATCTGGGTCAGATACTCAGCCGCTTCGCGGACGGCATAAGCCGTATCGGGGGCTTCCAGACCATCATGAACGGCCTTGCCAATCTGATTGACGTATTCGTAGATTCGGGCCACAGCGCGGTTGAAGCCGAGGCCTTCCAGATCCTTGGAAACGGCTGCCAGCGTCTTATGGGTCGATCTGCGCAGATCCAGCGCCTTGCCGGAAATCTCGGGAGCATCGTCGCGTGGAGACGTGCTGTCAGCAATTTCCTGGATCAGGCGCCAGACACGCTGGACGAAACGCCATGACCCCTGAACACCTTCTTCGGTCCAGATGACATCGCGTTCGGGCGGGCTGTCGGACAGCATGAACCAGCGAGCAGTGTCTGCCCCATAGGTTTCGATGATGTCGGTCGGGTCGACAGTGTTCTTTTTCGACTTCGACATCTTTTCGATCGAGCCGATCGTGACAGGTGCACCAGTGTCTGCGTGCGTTGCCGTGCGTTCGTTTTCGGCTCCCGCAATGACAATCTCAGCCGGGCTCAGCCACTTGCCGTCTTCGGATTTGTAGGTCTCGTGGGTGACCATGCCCTGTGTGAAGAGGCCCTTGAAGGGCTCCTTCAGATCGAGAGCTCCGACCTTCTGCATCGCGCGCGTGAAGAAGCGCGAATAGAGCAGATGCAGGATCGCGTGCTCAATTCCGCCGATGTACTGATCGACGGGCAGCCAGTCATTGGCGGCTTTCGGATCGGTGGGTTGATCGCAGCGCGGCGCGGTAAAACGGGCGAAATACCAGGAGCTGTCCACGAAGGTGTCCATAGTATCTGTTTCGCGCAGGGCCGGCTTGCCGCAGCACGGGCAGGTCGTATTGCGCCAGGTCGGATGCCTGTCGAGGGGATTGCCAGGTTTGTCGAAATTGATGTCAGCTGGCAGCTCGACGGGCAGGTTTTCGTCTTTTTCCGGCACAACGCCGCAGTCATCGCAATGGATGACCGGGATCGGGCAGCCCCAGTAGCGCTGACGGGAAATGCCCCAGTCGCGCAGACGGTAATTCACCTGCCGTTCGCCCTGAGGTGCGCCGCCGATCATTGTCTCTTCAAGCGTCTTGGCAACAGCCTGCTTTGCGTCCGCGATGCTGAGACCGTCGAGGAAACGGGAATTGAAAATCGTCCCGTCGTCCGTAAAGGCTTCATCGGCGATTTCGAAGGTTGCCGGATCAACGTCCCTCGGCAAAACGACCGGTGTTACCGGAAGACCGTATTTGCGCGCGAAGTCCAGATCGCGCTGGTCATGTGCCGGACATGCGAAGATCGCGCCTGTGCCGTAATCCATCAGGATGAAGTTGGCGACATAGACTGGAAGCTCGATCGAGGCATCGAGTGGATGCTTTACTCGAAGGCCTGTGTCGATACCTTTTTTCTCTGCCGTCTCAATGGCTTCTGCAGAAGTACCCATGCGCCGGCATTCTTCGATGAAGGACTGAAGTTCGGGGTTAGTCTCGGCCAGCTTCAGGGAAATCGGATGGTCCGGAGACAGGCCCATGAAAGACGCACCAAAGAGCGTATCCGGCCGCGTCGTAAAGATCTCCAAAACCTCGTCACCAGTGGGTGCGGCTTCCAAAAGCTCGAAGCGCACGCGAAGGCCCTCAGATTTGCCGATCCAGTTCTTCTGCATCAGACGAACCTTGTCCGGCCAACGATCCAGGCTGTCCAGGGCATCGAGCAGATCTTCCGAGTAGTCGGAAATCTTGAAGAACCATTGAGTCAGCTCGCGCTGCTCGACCAAGGCGTCCGAGCGCCAGCCGCGGCCGTCGATGACCTGCTCGTTGGCGAGAACCGTCATGTCGACCGGGTCCCAGTTGACCTTGGCGTTCTTGCGGTAGACGAGCCCGGCCTCGAGGAATTTCAGGAAAAGACGCTGTTGCTGTTCGTAATATTCGACGTCGCAGGTGGCAAACTCACGGCTCCAATCCAGCGAAAGGCCCATGATCTTGAGCTGTTCGCGCATGAAGGCGATGTTTTCGTAGGTCCAGTCTTTGGGATGCACCTTGTTCTGCATCGCGGCATTTTCAGCTGGCATGCCAAAGGCGTCCCAGCCCATGGGATGAAGGACATTGAAACCCTTCGCGCGCTTGTAGCGAGCAACCACGTCGCCCATCGCATAGTTACGGACATGGCCCATATGGATACGGCCGGACGGATAGGGGAACATCTCCAGGACGTAGTATTTTTGCCGCTCATCTTCGTTGGAAGTTACAAAAACGTCCTTTTCTGTCCAGACCTTTTGCCAGCGCGCTTCTACTTCGCGAGCGTTGTACCGTTCGGTTGCCATTAAAATCGCCGTTTCATGATGCGCCGTCCAGCGGCGCTTATTTGTTGATGTGTTTGGCGGACTGTCACCAGAAATAGCGCGTGGGGTCAACATGATTGCAGGAAATTGTCTGCATTTTCGCGACAGTTGCGGCAATGCTTGCAATTTGCCCCGGTGCGACCTTATCAGAAGCTTGCCGCAGGACAGTTTGGCAAAGGACAAGGGTGATCGATATGGCGGAAACGGCGACTGACCGGCTGAACCAGGTTCTCAGCGATATTCGTGCGGCTGAGACCGACAATAGTCGCACAGATGGGAGTGCAACCCTTGTCGCGGTTTCCAAGACGTTCGATGCGGACGACATCCGCCCAATTCTTGCGGCGGGCCAAAGGGTTTTTGGCGAAAACCGCGTTCAGGAGGCGATGGGCAAGTGGCCTGCGCTACGTGACGAGTTTCCTTGCGTAGAGCTGCATCTGATCGGCCCGCTTCAATCCAACAAAGCGAAAGAAGCAGTCGCCACCTTTGATGTCATTCATACGATTGACCGGGAGAAGATCGCAAAAGCCCTCAAGACAGAAATGGTGAAGCAGGACCGTGATCTACCCTGTTTCATTCAGGTCAACACAGGGGAAGAATCCCAGAAAGCCGGCATTTCGCCTGCCGATCTTGATGCTTTTCTTGCCACATGCCGGGATGATGTCGGGCTCAATGTGATCGGGCTGATGTGTATCCCACCGGTGGAGGAAGCACCGGGACCGCATTTCGCCCTGCTTCAGAAAATGGCGGCGCGAAACAATCTTGCCCAATTGTCGATGGGCATGTCCTCCGACTATGAGATTGCCTTGGGCTTTGGCGCGACCCACGTCCGTGTGGGGTCGGCCATTTTTGGTCACAGAGACTATCCGGCCTGATTGTTTTCAAAGTTGAGCAACAAACGAATGCAATCGCTGGTCTTATTTTGGTCTCATAGACTTGAATGTGACCGCGTCTTGACGCGGCAATGGCCGGATGCCGATCCGTGCCAAGACAAAATCACAAGACGTCCTTAGCTTTGCCATCCAAGCGGCATCTTGCCAAGGCAGGTTTCCAATTGTTTCGACACCCTGGGTTCTCCAAGTGTCGGAGCATAAATCCAAACCTGTTAGTGGGAGTAACATCCATGTCTAAACGTCTTGCAGCAGCAGTGGTTTTCGGTGCCTTGACGGCTTCGAGCGCAGCCTTTTCTCAAGGTGTAACCTTTGAAGCCGTTGATGGTGATCAGGATGGCTTTCTGACATTCTCCGAAATTTCGGCTGCAGTGCCGGCGGTTACGGAAGACGTCTTCAAGGCCGCGGATTCCAATCAGGACGCAGTTCTTAGTCCTGATGAGTTTACCGCGCTCGGCCTCTAGGCCCAGCGGTGACTCGAGGTGCTTGAGCGATACGCTCTGATAAGCGTCGATAACGAGCAAAAAGCCCTCGCCAGCCGGACGCGGTTGGCGAGGGCTTTGCTGTTTTCAGGGAGGTATTGGATTAGTTGCCTGTCCAAAAATCGGGCGTCAGGATAACAAGTCCCGCGATGATCTCGAGCCGACCCAGGATCATTTGCAACGCCAGTAGCCATTTCACGCCGTCGGGCAAGCTCCCAAACGTTCCAGAGGGTCCGATGATTGACCCGACACCGGGGCCAACGTTGGCAAGGGCGGTGATCGATCCGCTGAAGGCGGTCAAAAGGTCGAGCCCAAAACAAGTGTAAGCCAGACCGAACACCGCGAAAGTTCCCGCGTAGAGCACAGCAAACACCAGGACGCCTTCGATTACGGACGGATTGACCGGCTTGTCGTCGTAGCGCGGCTGAAGAACCCTGTTCGGGTACGTCATTCGGTGCAGTAGCACTCGGACGAAACTGAGAAGCAGGGCGACACGGAACATTTTGAACCCGCCTGAGGTTGATCCACTGCAACCGCCCAGGAAGGTCAGAAGGAAGAAGATGGTCACGACCAATGTGCCCCATTCCAGATAGTCGCCCGCGGCATATCCAGTGGTAGTGATTACTGACACCACGTCAAAAACAGTGATTGTGAAAAGATGGAAGGGAGTGTCGTTCTGAAGCCAGCGCTGGCTGAGGAAAATTGCGAAACTTGCGATCGCAATGATCACGCCGAAAAGCAGGATTTGCTGTCTGTCATCGGGATGTTTGCCTTCAAGACCGCGGATGAGGAACAGGAACGGGATGCTTGAGCAGAGCATGAAGATAATGGACACCCAATAGACGGATGTGCCTTCGAACTGGCCGAAGGAACTGTCTGAAGTTGAGTATCCTCCCGTCGAAACAGTGGTCATGGCGTGATTGATTGCCTGAAACACGGTCATGCCGCAGATCAGATAGAGCAGCGTGCATATCAGCGTCAGACCGCCGTAAAGCGTGAGAAGCCGGATCAGGAACGGCTCAATACGGCCATAGGGCTTGGTGGTGTTTTCAGAGGACTCCAATGCGAACAGGTGGCTTCCCCCAACGCGCAAGCCTGGCAATAGCCAGATTCCGACGACGACAATGCCGATGCCGCCGATCCATTGCAGAAGGGAGCGCCATAACAAGATGCCGGGCGGCAGATGATCGAGGCCGGTCAAAATGGTCGAGCCTGTTGTCGTCAAACCGGATGCGGCCTCAAAGAAGGCGTCGGTGAAACTGATGCCCAGGCCGCTGCTGTAGAGGGGAAGGGCCCCGGCAACGCAAAAGGTCGCCCAGGCGGCGTTCACGAAAAGGAAGGTCTCACGGCGTCGCAGCCCAGGGGCATGGCCGGCGAAGGCTGTGGTTGTTAGGGCTCCGATGCAGCCGAGAACAAGTGCAGAAACAGAAAAAACGATCCAGTCCGGATTCTTCGCGACGAGGTCGGCGCTGGCCGGAATGAGCATGAAAACGGCAATCAGTATCAAAAGCCTGCCGATAGGTAGCGCAACGGCGCGGTAGTTCATGTCTCGATGTCCCGTTATACATGGCGCGCCTAGGCCCGCGCATGACTTTGGACGTATTGATACGCGATGCTTATTGATCCAACCGCGCCGCAAAGCAAGTGCGAAGCCTCAATACGCATGCATGGCTGTCTAGGACCCAAAGCACCGGGTTTTCCTTGACTCACGGCTGCAATTGAGCCATTACCCGCTCCAACTCCATATGAGTGACTACATTTCGAGCCGCCGACCGGGACCCGTAAAGGTGTAAAGAGATCCCGGAGGTTACCATCCGACAGCGCGATGCGCCCTCGGGTGCGTTTCTGCTTTGCGCGGTTTCTTGCGGTCCCCCCATATGGTCGGGAGATCATCCCGGAATTGCAACGGTAAGGACCCTTTTATGTTCGAAAGCCTGTCCGATCGACTGAGCGGTATATTTGACAAGCTGACCGGTCGCGGTGCGCTGTCGGAGAACGATGTCAACGAGGCGCTGCGTGAGATCCGCAGAGCGCTGATCGAGGCTGATGTCGCGCTGCCTGTCGTTCGTTCGTTTACGGACAAGGTGCGCAATCGTGCCGTTGGCGCTGAAGTCGTCAAGTCGGTCACGCCGGGTCAGATGGTCGTCAAGATCGTCCATGACCAGCTTATCGAGATGCTCGGCGCGGAGAGCCAAGGCGTCGACCTGAATGCTGCGGCACCCGTCGCGATCATGATGGTGGGTCTTCAGGGCTCTGGTAAGACGACCACGACGGCAAAGATCGCGCGCCGCCTGACCCAGCGCGACAAGCGCAAGGTCCTGATGGCGTCGCTCGATACGCGCAGGCCAGCAGCCCAGGAGCAGCTTAAGGTTCTGGGTGAACAGAACGACGTCGACAGCCTGCCGATCATCGAAGGTCAGGGGCCAGTCGAAATTGCCAAGCGCGCGATGACGGCTGCAAAGCTTGGCGGCTATGACGTGGTCCTGCTTGATACGGCGGGCCGGATCCATATCGACGAGCCTTTGATGGCCGAGATGGCCGAGGTGAAGGCAGCTGCTGATCCGCACGAGATCATCCTGGTTGCCGATGCCCTGACCGGTCAGGATGCCGTCAATCTCGCCAAGAACTTTGACGAGCGTGTTGGCATTACCGGCATCGCGCTGACCCGTATGGACGGCGACGGCCGCGGCGGTGCGGCGCTGTCCATGCAGGCGGTCACTGGTAAACCGGTCAAATTGATCGGTACGGGTGAAAAGTCTGACGCGCTTGAGGACTTCCATCCCAAGCGGATTGCCGACCGGATCCTTGGCATGGGCGATATCGTTTCGCTCGTCGAGAAGGCAGCGGAAGCCATTGATGCGGAAAAAGCCGCTGAAATGGCGCGCAAGATGCAGAAGGGTCACTTCGACCTGAATGATCTTGCGGAGCAGCTCAAGCAAATGGAAAAGCTCGGCGGCATGTCGGGCATGATGGGAATGCTTCCCGGCGTCGGCAAGATGAAGAAGCAGATCGAGGCTTCGAACATCGACGACAAGATGTTCAAGCGCCAGGTCGCCATCATCCAGTCCATGACGAAGCTTGAAAAGCGCAAACCGGAGTTGCTCAAGGCAAGCCGCAAAAAGCGTATTGCTGCCGGCGCCGGTGTGGATGTTTCCGAGGTCAACAAGCTTCTGAAGATGCATCGTCAGATGGCGGACATGATGAAGAAGATGGGCAAGGGCAAAGGTATGCTCGGCAAGATGATGGGCGGTCTTACGGGTGGCATGGGCGGTATGCCGAATGTTGATCCCAAGCAGCTTGAGGAAATGGCCAAGTCTGGCCAGCTTCCCGGCGGTATGGAGATGCCCAAGGGCCTTCCAGGCGGTATGGCGGGCGGTTTGCCGCCGGGTATGCCTGGATTACCAGGTCTGGGCGGTCCGAAGATGCCGGGCGGCCTCGGCGGCCTGCCGGGCATGGGGAAAGGCAAGAAAAAATGAGTGTGAGCGATGCGGAAAGCCAATTGGGCCAATCGTCGGCCATCAATGAGCTGAAATTGCTGAGATCATCGATCGACAACATTGATGCGTCGCTCGTCTACATGCTCGCCGAACGTTTCAAATGCACCCAAAAGGTGGGTGTCCTGAAAGCAACCAATGACCTGCCGCCGGCTGATCCGGCGCGGGAGAAGGTTCAGATCGAACGCCTGCGCCAGCTTGCGGTAGATGCAAATCTCGATCCTGATTTTGCCGAAACCTTCCTGAACTTCATCGTGAAGGAAGTCATTCGGCACCATGAAGCCATTGCCGCTGAAACCGGCAAATGAACAAACTGGAGAACTGAAAAATGGCTACGAAAATTCGCCTTGCACGTGGCGGTTCCAAGAAGCGCCCATACTACCGTATTGTTATTGCAGACGTTCGCGCACCGCGTGACGGCCGCTTCATCGAAAAGGTTGGCTCCTACAACCCGATGCTGCCGAAGGATTCCGAAGATCGCGTTCAGCTGAATGTCGAGCGCCTCCAGCACTGGATTGCTGCTGGCGCACAGCCGACCGATCGCGTTCACCGTTTCCTCGATGCTGCTGGTCTTTTGAAGCGTGAAGCGCGCAATAACCCGAAGAAGGCACAGCTTGGTCAGAAGGCACAGGAACGCCTTGATGCCAAGAAGCAGGCTGAAGAAGACGCAGCCGCTGCTGCTGCAGAAGCTGCGGCCGCCCCTGAAGGTGGTGAAGAAGCTGCTGCTGAATGAGATGCAGTCTGGTCTGCACCGGATGGCTGTGAGGATGGCACCACAACATGGGTGATGTCGACAAGGACATGGTCCTCATGGCCCGCATCGGCGCGGCCCATGGCATTCGCGGGGAAGTGCGGGTCAAAGCCTTTGGCGATGACCCGCTTTCCTTCACCGACTACGGACCATTGGTCACGAAGGATGGCAAGCGGACTTTCGAAGTCTTGCGGGCGCGGGTGCAGAAAACAGTCGTTGTGACCCAGTTCGGGGGGATCAAGGACCGGAACCAGGCCGAAGAGCTGAATGGTCTGGAGCTCTATATCTCCAGGGACCAGCTGCCGGACCCGGAAGAAGACGAATTCTACTATTCGGACCTCACCGGTCTTTCCGTTCTCGAGGCGAATGGAGAGATGCTCGGCAAGCTCGTGGCTGTTCAGGATTTCGGCGCAGGAGATCTGCTGGAAATTCGGCCTGCACGCGGGAAGACCTTTTACGTGCCCTTTACCAAGGCATTTGTTCCGGGCATCGATCTTGAGGCTGGAGAGATCTCGGTGGATTTGCCTGCAGATTACTTCTCGGATGAGCGTCCGGAAGAAGAGTCTGATTGAAAGGGCTCAAGCCCCATGCCTTCGAGGTCAAGTTCGACAGGCTGGCTGCGAATGACCTGTTTTTCCTCGGAACGGATGAGCGCAATTGCGGCGACGACCATTGCAACGCCAATTCCATTGGCGACAGCATCTGACAAAGATGCCTGGTGATGGGGGACGAAGGCCTGTACGCCTTCCCCAACAAGCCCCATGACAAAGGCAACCACAGCAGAAATCCGCAACCTGCAACAAAACAGGGTGTGGATGGACAGGGTCAAAAGCGCATAAAATCCAACGTGTATGACCTTATCGTAGGGGTGTCCTACGCCAGTGTTGAAAACCAGTCCCACCAGAACGCCAAATACAATCAACGAGGCGAGCGGAAGCAGGCGGCTCAGAGAGACGTCGAGATAGTGTTGGTCGACGCGGTTCTGAATGAAACCGGGCAATTTGAAACGCAGGATGGGCACAGCCGTAGACTCCAGGAACTTTGGAGTTAGCTTCGGCGTTGAAGATTAATCCAATGCTACCTGGGCGGGGCACTCTGTAGGTATTGCAGAAAAATAAAATTTAAGGTTAACAACACCTTACCTTAGCGTAGCGGAAGAGACACCATGACATTCAAGGCAAGTATCCTGACGCTTTATCCTGAAATGTTTCCTGGTCCTTTGGGACACAGCCTGTCAGGACGGGCGTTGGAAAATGGGCTCTGGGAGCTGGAAGCCCGGCAAATACGCGATGTTGCGACCGACAAGCACAGATCCGTGGATGACACACCTTCGGGCGGTGGCGCCGGAATGGTTCTGCGTGCGGATATTCTGGCGAAGGCGATCGATACTGCAGCGCCAGCGGATGATCCGCGTCCAAGGATCCTCATGAGTCCGCGCGGCCGGCCTCTTACCCAGCAGCGGGCTCACGAACTGGCTGAAGGGCCTGGTGCGATTATCGTATGCGGGCGATTTGAGGGGGTCGACCAGCGCGTAATTGATGCGCGAGATCTCGAGGAAATTTCGATCGGTGACTACATTCTTTCGGGCGGTGAAATCGGCGCCATCACCATGTTGGATGCCGTCGTCCGCTTGATACCGGGCGTCATGGGCAACATGGAAAGTGCGGCGACGGAGAGCTTTGAAACTGGCCTACTAGAGCATCCGCAATATACAAGGCCGGCAGACTTCGAAGGCCATCGCATTCCGGACGTTCTGACCTCGGGTAACCACAAGAAGATTGCAGAATGGCAACATGGGCAGGCCAAAGATCTGACCCGGGAACGCCGTCCGGACTTGTGGCAGCGCTATATCTCGAAGGATTCAAACGACTAATCTTCGCTGTGGCTGCTTTTTCCAGCCGAGAGCTTGATTGGCGTCAGAATTCACATGACAAGCGCGCGATCTTGATGTATCACGCGCGGCGAATGGATCCGATGGGGATTTCCGTGTGTTTTCGCGTGGACGTTTTCGTGGCTACGGCCAACATTGATCCTGGAGCATTGTCACATGGCCCGAAGACGGTGAATCCGTCCCGCTTTTCAAGTTGGACGCTCTGACCGCTTTGCTAAATCAAAAGGGAAATATGCCATGAACATTATTGAACAGCTCAACGCCGAAGAAATGGCGAAGATCGAAGAGAAGCGCAAACTGCCGGAATTTTCTCCTGGCGACACGATCAAGGTCAACGTTCGCGTTACGGAAGGTACACGTACCCGTACGCAGGCTTACGAAGGTGTTTGCATCTCCCGTTCGGGTGGCGGCATCAACGAGAGCTTCACGGTTCGCAAAATCTCTTACGGCGAAGGTGTGGAACGTGTGTTCCCAATCTATTCCCCGATGCTTGAAGGCGTCGAAGTGGTTCGCCGCGGTAAGGTTCGTCGTGCGAAGCTCTACTACCTGCGCGACCGTCGCGGTAAATCTGCCCGTATCGTTGAAGCAACCAACGCTCGCGCGAAGCGCCTGAACGAAGCAACTCGTGCTGACGCAGCTGCCGCTAAGGCCGTCAAGGCTGCTGAGAAGCAGGCTGAGAAAGATTCGGCAGAAGCAGCAGCCGAATAAGAACGGCGCTCTTTTGCGGAATTTGAAAAGGCGGTCCTTCGGGGCCGCCTTTTTTGCTGGAACCGGTCCACGCGCCCCATTTGCGGCGGTTTCAAGCTCACTTGACAAAAGCTCAAGTCAATCCGCTTGACCTCACGGCCCCCTATGAGTCATTGAATTGCGGGAGAATGGGGAGATGCATTTGACGCCGCATCTTTCAGGGACGGTCCAAACGCCAGCGGTTTAGTGCTGCTTCGCGACGATAAAGAACAAGGGCCGCCCAGGTTTCAGGAGAGAACCAATGACTAAAGCCAGGACGCTTTACGACAAGATCTGGGACGACCATCTGGTCGACATGCAGGACGACGGAACGGGCCTGCTCTATATTGACCGCCATCTCGTTCACGAAGTGACCAGCCCACAGGCCTTCGAGGGCCTGCGAATGACTGGCCGCAAGGTGCGTCAGCCGCAGAAGACGCTGGCAGTCGTTGATCACAATGTGCCGACAACGGATCGCAGCCTGCCCAATCCGGACCCTGAGAGCGTGACCCAGATTGCGGCTCTTGCGGATAACACCCGCGAGTTTGGCATCGAGTATTACGACGCCTACGACAAGCGCCAAGGCGTCGTGCATATTGTTGGGCCGGAACAGGGCTTCACCCTGCCGGGCATGACGATTGTCTGTGGTGACAGCCATACGTCGACCCATGGTGCATTTGGTGCACTGGCACACGGCATCGGTACGTCTGAAGTCGAGCACGTCCTCGCAACGCAGACGCTGATCCAGAAAAAAGCCAAGAACATGCTGATCCAGGTGGATGGCAAGCTTCCCGAAGGCGTGACTGCCAAGGATATCATCCTTGCGATTATTGGCGAGATCGGGACTGCGGGTGGCACCGGTTACGTGATGGAATATGCGGGCGAAGCGATTCAGTCGCTGTCAATGGAAGGTCGGATGACCATCTGCAACATGTCGATCGAGGGTGGTGCACGCGCTGGTCTGATTGCCCCTGACGAGACGACTTTCGAATACATCAAGGGACGTCCGAAGGCGCCAACGGGCGAAGCCTGGGATATGGCCGTTGAATACTGGAAGAGCCTCCGCTCGGACGAAGGTGCCCATTTCGACAAGGTCGTGACGCTGGATGCCGCCAATTTACCGCCGATTGTTACCTGGGGATCTTCGCCTGAGGATGTAACTTCGGTCACGAGCGTTGTGCCTGATCCGGATGAGATTGAAGACGAAAACACCCGCAAGTCGAAGTGGCGTGCCTTGGAATACATGGGACTGGAGCCGGGAACCAAGATCACTGACATTCCGGTCGACCGTGTGTTCATCGGCTCTTGCACCAATGGACGGATCGAGGATCTGCGCGCTGCTGCTGCGATGGTCGGTGATCGCAAGGTAAGTGATCATGTAAATGCGATGGTCGTTCCAGGCTCTGGTCTCGTTAAGGAACAAGCCGAAGCCGAAGGCCTGGACAAGATCTTCAAGGATGCCGGTTTTGAGTGGCGTGAGCCAGGTTGCTCCATGTGCCTTGCGATGAATGCGGACAAGCTGAAGCCGGGTGAACGTTGTGCCTCAACGTCGAACCGCAACTTCGAAGGCCGTCAGGGCTTTAAGGGCCGGACACATCTCGTGTCGCCTGCCATGGCGGCTGCGGCTGCGATTCAGGGTCATTTCGTCGACATTCGCGATTGGCCGACGTCGTGATTCGACCGGAAATTTGAAAAATTCACGGGCGCCCATGAGGCGCCCGTTTTTATTTGTCCGCAGTTGCCTCTGATGGAATTTCGCTGCCTCAGGCGATAACGGTAAAAAATCAAAAGGTTAACCTTCGTTAATCAACCGTTTTCGTTGCTTTTGAACAAGTGCCTGACAAGTTGATTGCAGGCTTCACAAGAGTGTCACCAGCGCTCTACAATACTCTCGTCTCATGAGGACTGATCCTGTTGTCTGAATGACCGGATGGCAGGCCATTCGACAGGCATGAGGAGCGGAAGGTGACGATTGCGGTTACGTCGGGTGCCCATCCGGCATTGGTACTGAATGCCGATTACCGGCCCTTGAGTTATTATCCCTTGTCCCTCTGGTCCTGGCAGGACACCGTAAAGGCTGTCTTTCTGGACCGGGTGAACATCGTTTCGGAATATGAAACCGCGGTTCGAAGTCCGAGCTTCGAATTTCGACTTCCGAGCGTCGTTTCCCTCAAGACATTTGTCAAACCCAGCAGATACCCCGCCTTTACCCGCTTCAACGTATTTCTCCGCGACAGATTTCAGTGCCAATATTGCGGTACGAAGGATGAGCTTACCTTCGATCACCTGATCCCCCGCTCCAAAGGCGGTTTGACCACCTGGGAGAATGTGATTACCGCTTGTTCGCCGTGTAATCTGAAGAAGGCCAACAAGTCCTGTGAACAGCTGAACATGTGGCCGATGCACATGCCTTTTCAGCCAACCATCCAGGATCTGCACAACAACGGTCGGGGTTTCCCGCCAAATTACCTGCATGAGAGCTGGCTCGACTTCCTGTATTGGGACACAGAGCTCGAGCCTTAGGCTTCGGGCTGAGATCACACTTCCGCGAGACTTTACCTATTTGTGCCAGGATGAGGATTTCTCTGGCTTTTCCGCAAGATGTTAACGATATCTCTCTGGTCAATTTTACTAAAATGAAAGCCCAATGACTTAAGGATCTTCCGTCAAGTGACCCGGAGACCCGACTATGTTCATGGCCTTTTCCAGACAGATTGCCCGCAGCTCTCAAAAACTTGCCGATGATACCCGCGGTGCAATCCTGCCAATCTTTGCCGTAATGAGCCTTGTGGTCGTCGTGATTGCAGGAGCGGGCATTGACTATGGGCGCGCGATCAACGATCGCGAGATTATGGTCAATGCACTGGATGCATCGGCCCTTGCCGTCGCGGCTGAGCTTTCAACCTCAATCATGACCGATGATGAGATCGGCGAGATGCTGGAAGAGGTGTTTGCGGCCAACTTGACTTCATTGGGCCTGAGTGAAGCTGCTGTCGCCAATATGGATTTTACCGTTGATCCGGACGAGGGTGTCGTCTCTGTATCCACGACGATCTCGGTGCCGACATATTTTGTCGGGCTTGGCGGGATCGGGCCGGACTCAATTGATGTGGCGTCATCGACAGAAGTGAACTACTCGAAATTCGATGTTGAACTTGCGTTGATCCTCGATGTGACGGGGTCGATGGGACGTGATTCTTCGGATATCGCAGCTTTGCGTGATGCTGCGGAAGAATTGGTGGAAACGCTCATTTCGGAGGACACATCTGAATCTGATAGCAAGGTTCGGATTTCTATTGTTCCATACTCGCAAGGTGTCAATTTGGGATCCTACGCCGATGATGTAACAGACGGAATTGCAGGGTCCGGAAACTGTGTGACTGAACGCCCAGGTGCGGAACGATTTACAGACGCAATCTATAACTACGACGATGATGAATCTTTGTTTTTTAAAGGTCCGGGCGACCAGCTGTACCGGAATGGCGAGCTGAAAGATGATGCATTTGGCGAGTCTTGTTCGGATCAAGAACTGCTTCCTCTGACCTCAGATCGCGACGATTTATTGGAGAGAATAGCTGACCTGAAAGCGGACAACGGTACGGCGGGTCAGACCGGTATCGCATGGGGTTGGTATACACTTTCTCCAAATTGGAGTTCACTCTGGCCAGCTGACAGTGCGCCAGCTCAGTATGACGATGATGATGTCCTAAAGTTTGCTATCGTTATGACGGACGGTGATTTTAATAACTATTTCGATGAAGTAGAAACTACAAGTATTGAAGAAGGTGATTGTGAATGGACTAAAGTCTCAAGAAAAAATGGTGGGTATAAATGGAAATATATATGCTCTGAAATCGAGGTAACGGAAGATATTTGGACTGAATACTATGACGATGACGCGGATATTTCTGATGAATCTGCGGTTCGTGGTCTGGAATTTTGCGAACAGATGGCGAATAATAATATTGAGGTATTTACAATCTATTTTGAAACGACCGGATCGGACTATGGAGAAGAATTGATGGAGCAATGTGCTTCTGAAGATAGCAATTTTTACTCAGCCGATTCTCAAGACGAACTAATCAACGCATTCGGCAACATCGCAAAGAAAATTCAGTCGATCTACCTGGCAAAATAACCATCGGTTTTTAGGTCATAAAAAAAGGCGCGTCGTTGGGCGCGCCTTTTGTTGTTTACGTAGGGCGATACGTCAGCCGCGGTTCTGACGATTATCGATCAGGTCATCGACAACGGCAGGATCCGCCAAAGTCGAGGTGTCACCGAGGTTGTCGAAGCTGTCTTCGGCGATCTTGCGCAGGATGCGGCGCATGATCTTGCCGGAACGGGTCTTCGGCAGGCCGGGCGAGAACTGGATCAGGTCCGGAGATGCGATCGGTCCGATTTCAGAGCGAACGTGTTTCACCAGTTCCTTTTTTAGGTCATCCGTCGGTTCTTCGCCTTCCATCAGCGTGACATAGGCGTAGATGCCCTGCCCCTTGATGTCGTGCGGATAGCCGACCACGGCGGCCTCCGAGACCTTCTGGTGGGCGACGAGTGCACTTTCGACCTCTGCCGTGCCCATACGGTGGCCAGAGACATTGATGACGTCATCCACGCGGCCGGTGATCCAGTAATAGCCGTCTTCATCGCGGCGGCAGCCGTCACCGGTGAAGTAGAGACCCTTGTAGGTGGCGAAGTAGGTCTGAACGAACCGCTCGTGATCGCCATAGACTGAGCGCATCTGACCGGGCCAGCTGTCGGTGATGACCAGGTTCCCCTCGGTGGCTCCCTCCAGAAACTGTCCTTCCGCATCGACGATTGCCGGCTGGACGCCGAAGAAGGGACGTGTTGCGGATCCGGGCTTCAGTGCTGTTGCGCCGGGAAGCGGCGTGATCAGGATTCCGCCGGTTTCGGTCTGCCACCAGGTGTCGACGATGGGGCAGCGCTTTTCGCCCACCACATTGTAGTACCAGTTCCAAGCTTCCGGATTGATTGGCTCACCGACGGAGCCCAGCAGCCGCAAGGATTTGCGCGACGTAGCGGTGACGTGTTCGTCGCCAGCGCCCATGAGTGCGCGAATGGCCGTTGGGGCCGTGTAGAAGATGTTGACGTTGTGCTTGTCGCAAACTTCCCAAAAACGGCCGGGTCCCGGATAGGTCGGCACGCCTTCAAACATCAGGGTCGTCGCACCGTTGGCCAGCGGTCCATAGACGATGTAGCTGTGGCCGGTGACCCAGCCCACATCTGCCGTACACCAGTAGACGTCGCCATCATGATAGTCGAAGACATATTGATGGGTCATCGAGGCGTAGACGAGATAGCCGCCGGTCGTGTGCAGAACACCTTTGGGCTGGCCCGTGGAGCCAGAGGTATAGAGAATAAACAGCGGATCTTCCGCGTTCATTTCCACGGGCGCGCAGTTATCTGAAACCCGGTCGGCTTCTTCATGATACCAGACGTCGCGACCGTCCTGCATGGTGATGTCGCCACCGGTGCGCTTGACCACAATGACGCTGTCGACCGGTGCCTTCTCGACTGCCTTGTCAACGTTGGCTTTTAAGGGAACCTTGCGTCCGCCGCGCAGGCCTTCATCAGCGGTCACGATGCACTTGCTGTCACAGCCTTCGATGCGCTGGGCAAGACTGTCTGGTGAGAATCCGCCAAAGACGATGGAGTGAACCGCTCCGATGCGCGCGCAGGCGAGCATCGCATAGGCCGCCTCGGGGATCATCGGAAGGTAGAGCGTGACGCGATCCCCCTTCTTGACACCCTGGGAATGCAGGACGTTGGCGAAGACATTCACTTCGTGATGAAGCTGCTTGTAGGTGATGACCTTGCTTTCGCTCGGATCGTCGCCTTCCCAAATGATTGCGGGCTGGTCGCCACGGGTCTCCAGATGCCGGTCCACACAGTTGGTCGACACGTTAAGGGTTCCATCCTCGAACCACTTGATGTCCACGTTGTGGTAGTCGTAGGAGGTGTTTTTCACCTTGGTGTAAGGCTTGATCCAGTCGACGCGCTTGCCATGCTCGCCCCAGAACCCTTCGGGGTCCTCGACCGACCGCTTGTACATCTCCAGGTACTTCGCATTGTCCACATGAGCCCGCCCCGCGACCTCAGCAGGCACGGGGAATACATTGTCCGACATGTGATAACCTCCCAGACATCACTAAAAGGGCGCGTGCCCAAACGGCAGACCCGACGTTGTCGGCGACATTATGCGCATGCACCGACACAGCGTCCATACGCAAGGGTTGGTACTTTCGTAGGCGTCAACCTTGGTCGAAGAGGCCTAGCCAATCAGGCCTATGATGGTGCCGTGAAGCATCAAGACTCCGAGCCAATGGCCGCAATCGATCAAGGTCAGCGACCAGGGCGCACCCTGAAAACGGTGATTGACGATCTGGCTGGTCAAAATGAAGCCAGTCCAAACCATTCCCGCGGAGATAAGGCCGGTATTCAGGTTCGTTCCGCCAACGTGGTAGATCACGCCGGCCAGGACGAAGGCCATCAAGAACTGGCAGGCAAAGGCGAGGGCCATTGTCACTGGAGCCGGCTTTGTCTGTTCAGGTGACAGGCTTGCCGCCTTCATCCATGCCTTGCCAAGCGCGCCATACCAGATTGCGCCAAACACAAATGAGCCAGCGGCAGCGGCCAGCACCGCCAAGAGATTGATACCGTCGAACATCATGATCGGTCTCCCCTTTCGATCAATGAGTGATGACTTAAGTCAGATTTGGATTTTATTGCAACTCGGCTGAACGGGACGCGAATTTAATTTCATGATCCTCACAGGTGCTTGAACGATGACCCTAGAGCCCGCCTTTTTCGATGATGAATTGCACGATTTCCTGAACCCCTGCCCCAGCTTTCGTATTTGCAAAAACAAAGGGCCGCTCCTTACGCATTTTCGTTGCGTCGCGATCCATCACGGAGAGATCAGCGCCTACATGGGGGGCCAGATCGGTCTTGTTGATGACCAGCAAATCCGAGCGAGTGATGCCCGGACCACCCTTGCGCGGGATTTCCTCGCCCGCGGCCACATCGATGACATAGATGGTCAGATCTGCCAGTTCCGGCGAGAACGTCGCTGCGAGATTGTCGCCGCCAGACTCAATCAGAATGAGATCGAGATCGGGAAACGCTTGATTGAGATCGGCGACGGCGGCCAGATTGATGGATGCGTCTTCACGAATGGCCGTATGCGGGCAACCGCCAGTTTCCACACCGCGAATGCGATCGCTGGAGAGCGCCTGAGATCGCATCAACGCCTCGGCGTCTTCACTGGTGTAGATGTCATTGGTAATGACGGCGAGCGAGTACTGATCGCGCATCGCCTTGCAAAGCTTGTCGGTCAAAGTGGTCTTGCCGGATCCGACCGGGCCGCCAATTCCAACACGCAAAGCACCGTTTGAAGAATTCATGAGCGGAACAACCTCGAGTATTTTGTTTCATGGGCCATGGACGCAATGTCGGCCAAAAAACTGCAGGTGCCGAGTTCGTCCAGACCGGCATCGAGTGCCTCCCGGGTCACTTCAGCGATTGTTTCTTCCAGCGCCGCCAAAACGCGCTGACCGTCGCTTTGTCCAAGTGGAACCGCCCGGACCGCAGCCGAAATGATGTTTGTACTGAAGGCGTGGAGCAGTCCTGTTGCCGTTGCGTCGGTGGGAAGGTTCCAAGCGGCCGCGGTCAGTCCGACTGCGACCGGATAAGGCCAAGACTTTGGTGCGTTCGGGGACGAAATATCAGTGAGACTTGCAAATACACGAGCGGCCGGACTGTCGCCCTCTGGTAACCAGGCCTTCACAACCGCATCGATAAAGGCTGTGCCCTGTGCGCTGGTTTCCAGATGGCGCTCCCTGGAGGGCTGCAGGGCGAGGCCAAGATCGATCAGGTCACAAACGGCTGCTTTGTCGTCGCGCATCGCTGCAAGCATCGTTTCTTTGGCAAGGATGATGTCGCTGCGGCCGGCACCAAAGCGCAGGACCTCCCCAAGCCAGATCTTTAGGCTTTGAGCGTCCGTGACCTCTCCCTCCTCGATCACCTGCTCCAGACCGTGGCTATAGGTATAGGAACCAATCGGAAAGGCAGGAGAGAGAAAGGCGAGCAGGCGATAGAGCGCTGCGGAAGACACCGCATCAGTGGTCATGCGAGTGTCCATGATGGTGACTTTCGTGCCCGTGATCATGTCCGTGGGTTTGGCCATGGCCATAGGCGCCACCCTCCGGATCAAATGGCGCGCGCAGAAATGTCAATTTGCCGCCAAGGCGGACAACAAGATCTTCGATGACATGGTCCCGGCGGATCCGCAGGGTTTGTCCCATCAATTGCGTCGGCAGATGCCGGTTGCCCAGATGCCAAGCGATCTTGACCAGATGACCCATGTCCTCCGCCTCGATCTCGACCAGTTCTTCGGAGGCCCCGACAACTTCGACGATGCGGCCATCTTCCAACTGAAGTCCGTCACCATGGTGCAGATGCACTGCATTGGGCTGGTCGAGCAGGAACGCGGTGCCGCCTGACCCGGTCAGAACAGCTCTGCGTCGATGCCGGTCTTCCCTGTCCAGAGTGATCGTCTCTGCAGGCTCACCGTCCCAGGTTCCAGCAGCAAGAATGTCAGCGATGCGGATCATGAGGCCTCTTTGAGTTTGGCTATCATTGCCTTGAACGCAGGCCGCTCACGCAAGCGCTTGAAATAGGCGGCGACAGGCCCTTCCATGGGTTGGTCGAACTTTGCGACGACCGCCCAGCCGGAACAATGCCCGATGATGATGTCGGCGATGGTGAAGGTCTCACCCATGACATAGGGGCCGTCCCCCAGGCGGGTTTCCAGAGTCGTGAGTGCCCTGGAGAACTCGGCCTTGCAGACGGCCTTGATGTCCGGGACACGCATGTCTTTGGGATGAATGAAAGAGTTCTTGGCAGCTGTCCAAAGCGCGCCTTCCAGCTCATCTACAGCGAACTGGGTGAAGCTGTCCTGCCGTGCGCGGTCAATGGTACCAGCCGGAAAGGTTATCTTGCCGTGTTTGTCCGCAAGGTAAGTGCATATGGCGATCGAATCCGTCAGTACTGTATCACCGTCGATCAACACAGGGATCTTGCCGGCCGGATTGACGGCACGGATGGCATCAGACTGCGGATTGGCCGCATCATGGACATAGGCCTCACCGAGCTCCTCCAAAAGCCAAAGCACCCGCAGCGCCCGCGACTGCAGTGTCCCGATTACCTTGTACATTTCCTGTCTCTCTCCCGATCGATCGTTCTTTTCGGCTTTTGTCGGGCGTGACTCTAGAACAGGAAGTAGCGCTGGGCCATGGGGAGCACTTCAGCGGGTTCACAGGTCAGCAGTTCGCCGTTGGCGCGGACCTCATAGGTCTCGGGATGAACCTCGATCTCAGGTGTTGCGTCGTTGAGCACCATGGATTTTTTCGAGATACCGCCGCGCACGTTTTTGACCGGCAGAACCAGGCTGTCGAGCCCGGCCTTGTCCTTGACGCCGTGATCGAAGGCAGCTTTGGAGACAAAGGTAACGCGGCTTTGGGTCATCGCCTTGCCGTAAGCACCAAACATGGGGCGGTAATGGACCGGTTGCGGTGTCGGGATGGAAGCATTTGGATCGCCCATGGGTGCGGCTGCGATCGTGCCGAGCTTCAGCACCATGTCCGGCTTTACGCCGAAAAACTTCGGATCCCACAGCACGAGATCGGCAAGTTTGCCGACTTCAACCGAGCCGATATGCTCATCAAGACCATGGGCAATCGCCGGGTTGATGGTGATCTTCGACATGTAGCGTTTGACGCGATGGTTGTCGTTCTCACCGGTTTCTTCGCTCAGACGGCCGCGTTGTGACTTCATTTTGTGAGCGGTCTGCATTGTGCGGATGATCACTTCGCCAACACGGCCCATTGCCTGACTGTCGGAGGCGATGATCGAGAAGGCTCCCATGTCGTGCAGAATGTCTTCTGCGGCAATGGTTTCCTTGCGGATCCGGCTTTCGGCAAAGGCAACGTCTTCCGGAATGGATTTGTCGAGATGGTGACAAACCATGAGCATATCGAGATGCTCTTCAAGCGTATTGACGGTGTAAGGCCGGGTCGGATTGGTCGAAGACGGCAGGACGTTCAGCTCGCCGCAAACCTTGATGATATCCGGCGCGTGGCCGCCGCCGGCCCCTTCCGTATGAAAGGCGTGGATCGTGCGGTTCTTGAACGCTTCGGTGGTGTTTTCGACAAACCCGCTTTCGTTCAGCGTGTCCGTGTGGATCATCACTTGGATATCGTACTCGTCAGCGACCGAGAGGCATGTGTCGATGGCCGCCGGTGTTGTGCCCCAGTCCTCGTGCAGCTTGAGGGCGCACGCACCTGCAAGGATCTGTTCTTCCAGGCCTGCGGGAAGTGAGGCATTCCCCTTGCCGGCAAACGCCAGGTTCATGGGGAAGCTGTCCGCGGCCTGCAGCATGCGCGTGATGTGCCAGGGACCTGGCGTGCAGGTGGTGGCGTTGGTGCCCGTTGCCGGACCTGTGCCACCGCCAAGCATGGTCGTGACGCCGGACATGAGGGCTTCTTCGATTTGCTGAGGGCAAATGAAGTGAATATGCACGTCGAGCGCACCCGCGGTCAGGATCTTGCCCTCCCCTGCAATGGCTTCCGTGCCCGGTCCCACGATGATGTCGACACCAGGCTGAACATCCGGGTTGCCTGCCTTGCCGATTGCGACGATGCGACCGTCCTTCAGTCCGACGTCTGCCTTCACGATGCCCCAGTGATCGATAATCAAGGCATTGGTGATGACTGTATCGACAGCCCCGGCCGAGCGAGGATGCTGGGACTGACCCATGCCGTCGCGGATCACCTTACCGCCGCCGAATTTCACTTCTTCACCGTAGGTGGTGAAGTCCTTTTCGACTTCGATCACGAGGTCGGTGTCTGCGAGCCGAAGGCGATCGCCGGTGGTCGGTCCGAACATGTCCGCATAGGCGGCGCGGGGCATTTTATAAGGCATTTACGTCCTCCTGGTCGCTGCGAGAGCCTTGCGGCCCCGCGCGGATCTTCAGTTGCCGAGACCTTCGGCGAGTTCATTCAGTTCATCGGTGCGCTTGACGGTCAGCGTTGCCAGGCAGCCGTAAATCAGCATTGGTTCCATGGATCCGCCGCGGGCGAGAAAGCCATAGGCCTCGCAAGCTTTGTCGCGATATGGAATCCATGAGCGCTGGGCGTCACGGAGTGCATCGGCCCCGCCCTGCATGTTGTCAGGCAGATTGGCGTCAATGCTGCGCATGGTCGCCATGGCGGTCTGGTAAGCGGCATTCAGGTCGGCGTCAGACTGTTTCCAGGACTTTTCGGCGCAATAGGTCATTTCCATCTGGTTCAGCGGATAGCCGCAATCGATGTTGTCCTGCGCGTTTAACCCGACGGTTGATGTCATGAGCGCCAGACCTGCCAGTGCAAGAAGTCCATTTTTCATGATGACGCCCTCCCCGGATCGCCGTCTGCCGCCTAGAGTGCGCCCATGACTTTCTGGTTGAATCCATAAACGGCGCGATCGCCGCGATAGGGCACAAGCGACACGGACCGGCTTTGACCGGGTTCGAAACGCACGGCGGTTCCCGCTGGAATGTCCAGACGCATGCCGCGCGCAGCTTCGCGGTCGAAGGAAAGGCCTTCGTTGGTTTCGGCGAAGTGATAATGGCTGCCGACTTGTATCGGACGGTCACCGGTGTTCGAGACTTCGATGGAGACGGCCTCAAGGCCAGCGTTCAATTCGATCTCGCCGTCTGCTGGGAAAAGTTCTCCGGGGATCATTTGCCACCTTCCTGGCCGCGGCGGGCCCAGGCGATGGCGCCGGCCAGAGACAGGCCGAGTGCGACGATGACCAGTGTTTCGATCGTGAATATGCCCGAGGCATCCGTGTGCGGGTGTGCGTGCTGCAGGGCGCTCGGATGGGCCAGCGCAGAGCCTACAGATGCGAACAAGGCAGTCGTGAAGAGAGCAATCTTTTTCATGAAAATCTCCTTTGAAACACTAGCGGATCGGTTCGTGAACAGTGACGAGTTTGGTGCCGTCCGGAAATGTGGCCTCAACCTGAACGTCATGGATCATCTCTGCGATGCCATCCATGACTTGGTCGCGTGTCAGAACCTTCGCACCGGTTTCCATGAGATCGGCGACCGAGCGTCCATCCCTTGCCCCTTCAACGACGAAGTCGGTGATCAGAGCGATTGCTTCAGGATGGTTCAGTTTGACGCCGCGCTCCAGGCGTCGGCGGGCGACCATGGCGGCCGTGGCAATCAGCAACTTGTCTTTTTCACGTGGCGTGAGATTCAACGTAACCTCCCCTTGATGATGATTATGGCGTGTTCAGCAGTGCCAGACCCGTGGCAGAGGTGCTGAACGATAGGTTTCAAGAAATGACATCAGCGCGTCTCGCAGGGCCCGTCCATCGGCTGCGACGAAGCGTGCCGTCAGAACCCCGTTCCAGGCGCTGGCGGCGGCTCTGACTGAGGTTCCCGGGCCGCAGCCTTCGAGTGCGCTGCGGGCACGATCTAGCCGCGCCTCGGCGTTCGGGTCGCAATCAATCAATGTTGCGAAAGCTAGACCACCTGAGGTGGTCGCGGAGCCCTTGAGAATGTCCTTGGTGTTGCCTTCAAGGCGCGCGTCATCGGCAAAGACGAGTTTTCCATCACGATGAATGCGCCACCTGTCCCTGAAGGAGACCGTGTCGATCGTTTCGCCCATTGCTGTGCGGCCCAACACGATGGATTCGATGCCGAGAAAGCGTGCGTCGCCTTTCAGGTCGACCGTCATGGAACGGTGCAAGGCTGATGCATTGAACAGGATCGTCTCCTGGGGTAGCCATTCAATGAATGCATCCGTTTCGGCTGTCAGTCGTGTTGTGATCGTGCCGTTTCCGGCTGAACGGCGATAGGCGCGCTCGGCAGCCTGGCTCGTAAGGATCGCGTGACCGCCTGCGGCAATCCGCGCCGAATATGAGTACTCATCCCCCCCGGTGACACCTCCGGCGGTGTTGATCAGGACGGCGACCGGTATGTTGTCATAGACCTTCGGAAGGCGGAATTTGGCTGACCCGCGTTGATACAGCTCATCCAGCCGTGTCTGGGATCCCATCTGCTTGAATGAAATGCGTGCTTCGCCCCGGGCGCGCTGCATTGGCGCGGCCTCCCTCTGTGATGGGGTTGAAACAGCAACGTCAAACATTCGCGAGATGTCTCCTTTTCGAGGATTAGGATGTTTGCCCCGGATCAGGGCGAATGACCGGGCCAACTTGAAACCGCTTCAGGCCGGATTGCAAGCGTCGACCTCGAAGATCAGAAAGTGTTGTGATGCAAACTCAGGGCCATACCAGCCGTCAAGTGCGGAGCCAGTCGACGAGTGACAGCCGTTGCCTTTCAGAGCGCGCGATAAGCCTCGCCGAGATCTGGGTTCGCTTAAATTTTGATCAGATGCGCATTTGATGAGCTTGCCGTAACGACAAATGTGAATGCGAATTTTTTGCAATGCGCTCACCGTATCGGTTATGCATACGCACAACATGGGCATCAGAACCTGGGTTTTTGGGCATCGACCAGCGAGGGTATCGTGTTCGCAAGTTTATTTCGCCAAATTTTGCGCCGTTTTGGGCTCTTAAGTCTTCTTCTTGTCAGCTCCGCCGGCTTCGGTCCGGCTCTTGCGGACATTGGCGCCTATATCGTCGTTGATGCGAAAACCGGCTCGGTTCTGGATGAAAAGGACGCAACACGAAAGTGGTATCCAGCGTCCCTGACCAAGATGATGACTGCTTATGTAGCCTTCAAAGCTGTTCGCGAAGGCCGTGCAACGCTCAATTCGGCTGTTACCCAATCGCAGAATTCCCTGTCCGAACCCCCTAGCAAGATGGGGTTTAAGGTCGGGACGCAGCTGACCCTTGATGCTGCCCTGAAGATTATCCTGATTAAGTCTGCCAATGATGTTGCGGTTGCCATCGGTGAAGCGATTGCCGGTTCGGAAGCAGGTTTCATTGCGATGATGAATGCCGAGGCGCGCAGGCTTGGCATGCGGGACACCGTGTTTGTAAATCCACACGGATTGCCAGACAATCGGCAGGTTTCCACCGCGCGCGACATGGCAATCCTTGCCATGGCGTTTCGTGCGGATTTTCCAGAAGCTCGGTCCTACTACAAGCATCCGGGGATCAAGTTCGGCAAGAAGACCCTTCGCTCGGCCAATCGTGAATTCCTTATGAGGGTGCCGGGTGCTGATGGCATGAAGACCGGCTATATTTGTAACTCAGGCTACAATGTCGCTGCGTCTGCCACGCGACGCGGACGAACGATCATTGTCGTCGTTCTTGGAGCGGCGTCCGGGCTGGAGCGCATCGCCTTCAGCCGTGATGCACTGGACAAGGCATTCAAGAAGCGCTCGGGCCGAACAACCGTGACCAACCTGCGAGGCAGTGGCGGAAATCCGCCGGCAGACCGGTATTGCAAGCGCAATCCAAAGCCGGGCGCAGAAGGTGTCATGGCACTTTACGACATGCAGGACAGCAAGAGCTCCATTCTGTCGTTCTCGAGCGCGAAGAAGCAGGGCGGGATCCTGATTCCCGGCTTGCGAACCAATTCTGCCGATACCGACACACCTTCGAAAGTTGAGTCCGTCAAGCTTCCGAACGGCAAGATCGACTGGGTGAAAGTGATGGACAGGACCATCGGGCCTCGCCGGATTGCCTATGCTCCAATCACGGTCAGAACGGGCGTGCCCAAAGGGGCAAAAGCGCCGGCGGCGGCTGGCAATGTCGCGGCTGCGCCTGTTGCCTTGATCAACGTGCCCTTGCCCAACCGGCATCCAGGTCGTGCGGTGACACTGCCCCCGGCCGCCGAGGCAGCGGCAGGGCCCTCCGGTGCCGTGGCGCAAACGGATTTCTTGAAGTCGGGCCTGGCGACAGACGAGCCTGCGCCAGGGTCTTTGTTCCGGCAAGGGCAGAATTTTGCAATTCCGATCCCGGCTCCAAGTCCCCAACGCTGAAGCGAAAATCGAATTTTCGCTGCAATTAAAGAAATGTTAACTGTAAATATTAACAATACAGTTACCAATTAAATACCATGTCATGGCATTATTGCGCTGACAGATGTGATTCTCTTCTGTTGCTTGGAACAGCGGGCGTATCGGCATGGATGCCATCGCTCTATCGGGAGTAGTCTTCAATGATGGTGGAACCGAAAAGCTCCGCGACCATTCTTGCTCTGGCTGATCTTGCGGACCTTTCGGCCAAGCAGTTGGAGGAAGGCCGGTCCATCGAAGAAGTGATCGAGACCCTTCGCTCGGCAGCCCTGGCTGTTCGTACGGTGATTGCTCCGGAAGAAGACAGCCTCGACGCAGAGATGGAAACGGTGGACGAAGAGGAAAGCCAGAGCGAAGAAAAGAGCGATATTTCCGCCTGATCTTCTGCGCTCCTGCCGTTTTTCCAAGACAGAGCAACACCGCCAAATCGTTTCCGGCCGACCTGTTTTTCTATCTCGCACTGGATTTTTCTGACTTGCCGACTTAGGTCATGGGCACCTTCGGCGTTCTTTGCCGACGGATGATCAGAGGCAGTGATGACCGATCTTCCCAATTCCGCAGAGGCGTCTGAAGTCCCAAAGCGCGGCCCGAAGCCGCCGATTCCTCTGTCAGTGATCACCGGGTTTCTCGGATCGGGAAAGACCACCTTGCTCAATCGGATCCTTAAAGATCCATCGATGGCCGACACGGCGGTCATCATCAACGAGTTCGGTGAGATCGGCCTCGACCATCTGCTGGTCGATCAGGCGAGCGACGGTATTCTGGAACTCTCCTCAGGATGTCTTTGCTGCACGATTCGGGGCGATCTTGTGACCACGCTGGAGGATCTTCTGCGCAGGGTCGACAATGGCCGCATGGACCGGCTGGCGCGCGTGGTTATCGAGACCACCGGCCTCGCAGATCCGGCACCCATCCTGCATACCATCATGCTGCACCCCTATTTGGTGATGCGGTACCGGCTTGAGAGTGTCGTTACTCTGGTGGATGGCATCAACGGTCTCGAGACCATTTCGACCCACGAAGAAGCGCGCCGTCAGGCCGCGGTTGCCGATCGCTTGGTGCTCACCAAGACGGATCTTGCTCAAACACCTGCGCAAAGTGAAAGCCTGGCGGCATTGAAGGCGCGTTTGGTCGAACTCAATCCAGGCGCGCGCATGCTCGATGGACATGTGGGAGAAGCCATTCCCGAGCACCTGTTCGATGCAGGTTTGTATGATCCGAAGACGAAAATCCCGGATGTGGCAAAGTGGCTGAATGCGGAGGCCTATGAAGACCCTCATTCGCATGGGCATCACCACCACGACCACCACCATCATGGTCACTCACATGGCCATTCTCACGGGCACGATCATGCTCACGACCATGCGCATGACGTAAATCGCCACGATGACAAGATCCGGGCCTTTACACTCGCGACAGATCGACCCATTCCCGCGTCTGCGCTGGAAATGTTCATCGACCTGCTGCGATCTGCCCATGGGCCAAAGCTTCTACGTGTGAAGGGCATTGTGCAAATCGCCGAGGATCCGGACAGGCCCGTTGTGATCCATGGCGTTCAGCATGTTTTTCATCCCCCCGCCACGCTCGAAGCCTGGCCGGATGAGGATCACAGAACCCGCATGGTGTTCATCACCTATGATTTGCCGGAGGGCTTTGTCAGACGGATGTTTGAGGCATTTAGCGGCGCGTTGCTGCCAGATACCCCGGACCCACAGGCGATGACGGAAAATCCGCTGGCTGTGTCCGGCTTCACCAGTCCTATCCGGAACTAGCCGGGCGTTCCGTCCTTAGCCTTTGAGACCTTCCGAATCAGGCCTTCCTGTGCGGTTGAAGCAATGAGAACGCCGTCGCGAGTGTAAAGCGAACCGCGGTTCATGCCTCGGGAGCCGGACGCAGAGGGCGTGTCTTCGGCATAGAGTAGCCATTCGTCAGCCTTGAAGGGCCGGTGAAACCACATGGCATGATCAAGGCTGGCTGCCTGGATGTCCGGGCTGAAGACCGATTTCCCATGTGGGAACAAGGATGTGTCCAAGAGCGTCATGTCGGACGCATAGGCGAGAACGCATTGGTGAATGCGGGCGTCGTCCGGTAGCGGATGGCTCGCGCGAACCCAGACGTATTGCGTTGGTGGCAATGGTTTGTCGGAGAAATAGTGGGTCAGATCTACCGGCCGCAGTTCAATGGGCCTTTCTCTTTCCCAGTATTTTCGCACGTGTTCAGGCGCCACTTTGAGAAACTTGTCTTTTAGATCCTGTTCGCTCGGCAATTCCTCTGGCATTGGGACCTTGGGCATGTCTGCCTGATGTTCCAGCCCCTCTTCCATTACCTGAAAAGATGCCGACATGGAGAAGATGGCCTTGCCGTGCTGAATTGCGACCACACGTCTTGTCGTAAAGCTGCCGCCGTCGCGGATCCGGTCAACCTCGTAGACAATCGGGACTGACGGGTCGCCAGGACGCATGAAATAACCATGGAGGGAATGAACATGCCTGTCTTCGACAACAGTGCGAGAGGCTGCGACAAGGGCCTGTCCAATGACTTGGCCGCCAAAAACCCTTTGCCATCCAACCTGGGGGCTGCGACCTCTAAACAGGTTGTGTTCCAACGGTTCCAGGTCGAGAGTTTGAAGAAGGTTGTCAATGGCCGTGTTCATCGGCGCGATCCCTGCTAAATAGAACGTGATTAGGATTTCTTGTGCCACGTGGGGGTGGCAGCCTGGAGACTTGGACGCGACTTGACGTATAAGTCAAGTTGCCCAAAGGGAATGGCTCAGATGAAAGTCCGGGAGAAAAAAATGGCCGAGGCTGCTGAACGCAGTTCCATGTTTGACGTCGCGATTGCAGGCGGTGGTTATGTCGGGCTGTCCCTGGCACTTGCGCTGAAGAAGGCCGATGCGACGATGGCAGTTGTCGTGATCGACCCCAAGCCGATGGATGTTCTTGGCAAGGATCCGAGGGCGTCCGCAATTGCGGCGGCAGCGAGCCGTATGCTTGATCAACTCGGCATCTGGTCTAACATCAAAGACAAGGCGCAGCCGATCAACGAAATGATCGTGACCGACAGCAAGCTGCGGGATGTCGTGCGTCCGGTTTTCCTCACGTTTGGCGGCGAAGCGGCTGACGGTGAACCTTTCGCGCATATGATGCCCAATGGTGTGATGCTGCCAGCTCTTTATGAAGCGGCAAAAGCGCTGGGCGTTGTGTTTGAGGCGCCGGATAGCGCATCCACCTTCCGTACGACACCGGATCAGGTTGAAATCGACCTCGCGAGCGGCGGTGTTGTTTGCGCGAGGCTTCTGGTGGCGGCCGACGGTGTTCGCTCCAAACTGCGTGATCTGGCCGGCGTCCGGACCAATCACTGGGACTACGGCCAGTCCGGCATCGTCACGACCGTCAAGCATGAGCGCCCGCACAATGGCCGGGCGGAAGAGCATTTCCTGCCGGCGGGTCCATTTGCGATCCTGCCATTGACCGGCGATCGGTCTTCGCTTGTGTGGACTGAACGAACACTGGATGCGAAACGTCTGGTAGAGAGCGATGACTTTACTTTCGAGCTGGAGCTGGAGCGCCGTTTCGGTCATCACCTCGGTCAGGTCGAGCTCGATGGTCCGCGCAATGCCTATCCGCTTGGTCTGACCCTGGCGCGGGACTTCATCAAACCTCGATTTGCGCTCGCCGGAGATGCAGCGCATGGCATCCATCCAATTGCCGGACAGGGCCTCAACATGGGTTTCAAGGACGTGGCCGCGCTGGCGGAGGTTCTCGTCGAAGCGCGTCGTTTGGGCCAGGACGTTGGTGCGTATGATGTTCTGGAGCGATATCAGCGCTGGCGGCGGTTTGATGCGTTCCAGATGGGTGTCGTGACCGATGTCCTGAACCGCTTGTTTTCAAATGACAACGACGTCTTGCGGGCTGCGCGAGACTTTGGCCTGGGACTGGTCGAGCGGATGCCCAGCCTCAAGTCGCGGTTCATCAAGGAAGCTGCCGGCTTTGCTGGCCCTGCGCCGAAATTGCTTTCGGGCGAACCTATCTAGTGGAGCCGGACGACATCACGCATGCTTGATGAAACGCTGATGTATCAAACGCCCCGGTCTGTCCTCATCACGGGATGTTCGACCGGGATCGGGGAGGTTGCTGCGCGCCTTATGCGCGGCCGCAACTGGCGCGTCTTTCCGACCGCCCGGAAACAGGCCGATGTAGATCGCCTGAAGGCGCAAGGCTTCGAGGCCTTTCTGCTGGATTATGAGGATCCGGCGACGATCAAGGTGGCGCTGGATGCCATCCTCAAGCTTACAGACGGAAAACTCGACGGCTTGTTCAACAATGGGGCTTATGCAATTCCGGGCGCTCTGGAGGACATGCCTGTGGAGGGGCTTCAGACGCTTTTCCAGGCCAATTTCTTCGGTTGGCATGACCTGACACGCCAGGTTGTTCCTGTCATGCGCGCCCAGGGGTCGGGGCGCATCGTCCAGTGCTCGTCTATCCTCGGGTTCATTGCGATGAAGTATCGCGGCGCCTACACGGCGTCGAAGTTTGCTCTTGAAGGTTATTCCGACACGCTCCGTCAGGAGTTGAGTGGAACTGGTATCCATGTCAGCCTGATCGAACCGGGACCGATCGAAACGCGTTTCACGGCAAATGCACTCGCCAATTTCGACCGGTGGATCGGACCTGAAGGTCTGATTGCCTCACCCCATCGTAAGAGCTACGAAAAACGGCGCAAACGGATGGAGCAGGGCGAACCTGGCTTTTTCAAATTGCCCGCAGAGGCGGTCGTCAAACCACTGATTCACGCGCTGGAGGCAAAGAAGCCAAAGCCGCGCTACTATGTCACCATCCCGACGACGGTGCTTGGTGTGGCAAAACGGTTCTTGAGCACGCGGGCGCTCGATAGGTTTTTGGGCAAGGCCGCTGATGCGGAAGAATGAGAGCTTTTGGGCGGTGCTATCTCCCTCGCAAAGCATTGAATAAGGCGGACCGGCTTCTGCCAGACAGGACTGAGACATGGTTGAACTTTGGAATATTCTGGTGCCGCTCGGAATGGCGGCAGTTGCTGTCGTTCTGGTCCTGGGTATCTGGAACATGGTGCGTGGCGGGCCGGGAAACCGGTCGCAGATGTTCATGCGCTGGCGCGTCGGGCTGCAGTTCCTGGTCGTGCTGCTCGTGATGGGCGGTCTATATCTTTTCGGACCAGTGCGCTGACGGGGTCAAAATGGTTGTTCTGAACAAAATCTACACGAAAACCGGTGATGACGGCACGACGGCGCTTGGCTCTGGTGAGCGCCGGCCGAAGCACGATCTGAGGATTGAGGCTTACGGCACCGTCGATGAAACCAATGCTGTGGTCGGACTGGTGCGCCTCCATACCGCTCAGGAAGCACCCGAACTGGATGCTGTCCTTGGGCGGATCCAGAATGACCTCTTCGATCTTGGTGCAGATCTCGCGACACCGGATACCGGTGAAGATCTTGGATACGAGCCGCTTCGGGTCACGGATGGGCAAGTTGAAGCTCTGGAACAGGCAATCGACACTTTTAATGCCGAGCTTTCGCCGCTGAGATCCTTTGTTTTGCCGGGCGGAACCGCCGCTTCGGCACATCTTCATCTGGCCCGCACGGTCTCAAGGCGCGCGGAGCGGCTCATGGTTGAACTGGCGGTGCGTGAAAAGGTCACATCTCCCGCCGTGCGCTACATGAACCGTTTGTCGGATTTCTTCTTCGTCGCGTCGCGGTTCCTGAATGCGCAGGGTGACGGTGACGTGCTATGGGTTCCGGGAAAGAACCGCTAGTCTGCCTGGCGGAAGACGGAGCTCCGCATGTTTATTCCCCTGCATGATCACAACGGGCTGAAGCATGTCCTGCGGCCGGTCGTCACCTGGAGCCTGATCTTTGCGAATGTAGCGGTGTTTCTGCTGATGCAGAATGGCGGCTTTGGCGATGCGGTCAACGCCTCGGCCTATTCTTACGGTCTGATCCCTTCGGTCTTCTTTGACATCAAGGATCTTTCACCTGAGTTGCAGACGGTGCCCGAGGGCTTGACGATCGTGACTTATGCTTTCATGCATGGCGACTTCATGCATCTGGGTGGAAACATGCTGTTTCTCTGGGTTTTTGGCGACAATGTCGAAGACTGCCTCGGCCACGTGAAGTTTCTTCTGTTTTATCTGCTTTGTGCAGCTGCGGGCGGTCTTGCCTATAGCCTCGCGAATTTCGGTTCCGACGTGCCCCTGGTGGGTGCATCAGGAGCAGTAGCGGGCGTGGTTTCAGCCTATCTGATGCTGCATCCGAAAGTGAAAGTCTGGGTTCTTGCCCTCGGCCGAATTCCGCTTCGGCTTTCCGCCCAATGGGTTCTCGGAGCTTGGGTTTTGTACCAGATTGTGAACGCCCTTTTCGCTGAAACGGGCAATGTTGCCTGGTCTGCCCACATTGGTGGTTTGGCGGCTGGAGCCATTCTTGTGGTCTTTCTGCGCAGGCGCGGCGTGCCGCTCTTCGATCGCGGATTGTAGGGCTCTTAATTCCAGTCCGTCGGGAGGTCATTCCTCGGATCTGGCAATTCTACGAAGTTCCCTTGCGCCATCGTTGACACGCGGCGAAGGGACATTTACCGTCCCGCCACATGTGCGATAACTGGCTGAAAACCGCCGTTTAAGCTACGTGGCTGTTTTGTTGGCAAAGCCAAATGGTGCGGCGCGGCGCAAATGTCGCCCAAGCGGAGATTGAACCTTATGAAAATCCTTGTGCCCGTGAAACGGGTGATCGACTACAATGTTAAAGTGCGTGTGAAGCCGGATGGTTCGGGCGTCGATCTTGCCAATGTGAAGATGTCGATGAACCCGTTCGACGAGATCGCCGTCGAAGAGGCCCTGCGCCTCAAGGAAGCCGGAAAGGCGACCGAGGTGATTGTTGTTTCCGTCGGACCCCAGCAGGCGACTGAAACCCTGCGCACCGGTCTTGCCATGGGCGCGGATCGTGGCATTCTGGTCAAGACGGATGCGACCACAGAGCCGCTGGCTGTTGCGAAGATCCTCAAGGGCATTGTGGAAGCTGAAGAGCCGGGTCTCGTGATCCTCGGCAAGCAGGCGATCGATGATGATTGCAACCAGACGGGCCAGATGCTGGCCGCGCTTCTGGGTTGGGCTCAGGGTACCTTCGCTTCGAAAGTCGATCTTGGCGACGACACTGTCGACGTCGTTCGCGAAGTCGATGGCGGCCTGCAGACTGTGAAGCTCAAGCTTCCGGCTATCGTGACCACAGACTTGCGCCTCAACGAGCCGCGCTATGCGTCCCTGCCGAACATCATGAAGGCCAAGAAAAAGCCGATTGATGAAAAGACACCTGACGACTTCGGCGTTGATGTCAACCCGCGCCTGACCGTGGTTTCCACCGTCGAGCCGGCTTCCCGCCAGGCTGGCGTTAAGGTCGATTCCGTTGCTGAACTGGTCGACAAGCTGAAGAATGAGGCCGGCGTCCTATAAGGGCCCGTCACACGAGGAAAAATCAATGACAACACTTCTTGTGGCTGAACATGCCGGTGGCGAGCTGAGCGATGCAACTGCGAAGGCTCTGACCGCCGCGGTTGCCCTCGGCTCTGACGTTCATGTGCTGGTCGCCGGCTCCGATGTGAAGCCGGTTGCCGAAAGCGCTGCTTTGCTTTCTGGCGCCGCCAAGGTTCTGGTTGCCGAGAGCGCCGACCTTGCAAATCAACTGGCAGAGCCGATGGCGGCACTTATCGTCGACATGGCCGGTGGTTATGACGCGATCGTCGCGCCGGCAACTGCAAACGGTAAAAACATCCTGCCGCGCGTTGCAGCGCTGCTCGATGTGATGCAGATCTCCGATGTGACAGCCGTTATTGATGCCGAAACTTTCGAGCGTCCGATCTACGCTGGCAACGCGATCCAGACCGTTAAGTCCGGTGATCCGAAGAAGGTGATCACGGTTCGTACATCGACTTTTGCGTCTGCTGAAGCTGGTGGATCCGCTGTGATCGAAGACGTCGCTGCACCTGCCGCGACTGGCCTTTCCGAGTTTGCGGGCGAGGAACTTTCCAAGTCCGACCGTCCGGAACTGACCTCTGCGAAGATCATCATCTCTGGTGGCCGTGCGCTGGGCTCTGAAGAGAAGTTCCAGGAAGTGATCATGCCGGTCGCTGACGCATTGGGCGCTGCTGTCGGCGCGTCCCGTGCCGCTGTTGATGCTGGCTACGCCCCCAACGACTGGCAGGTCGGACAGACCGGAAAGGTGGTCGCACCTGATCTCTACATCGCCTGCGGTATTTCAGGCGCTATTCAGCATCTGGCTGGCATGAAAGATTCCAAGGTGATCGTTGCGATCAACAAGGATGAGGAAGCGCCGATCTTCCAGGTTGCTGACTATGGTCTTGTTGCAGATCTCTTCGAAGTTCTGCCTGACCTGAAAGCAGCTGTCGAATAAGCTATTTGGCTTTAAAAGGAACTTCCTCGGGGCGGAAATGAGTTTTCCGCCCCGAGGTTCTTGCCGTCTCGCGCCAGACTTGTCAAAAATAGCCCGGGCAGGACGGTCGCAGGGACCGTTACTCAAGGATCGGATTGGACGATGGTGGTCGAAATCAAGAAAATCGGCGTAATTGGCTCGGGCCAGATGGGCAGCGGGATCGCGCATGTGTGCGCGCTCTCGGGCTTTGATGTCTCCCTGAGCGACTTATCGATGGACCGCATTGAATCAGGTCTGGCTTCGATCAACGGCAATCTGGCCCGGCAGGTACAAAAGGGTCAGATCACTGAAGAGGAGCGCAGCGCAGCGCTTGGGCGGCTTTCTCCTGCGCAAGATCTCGATCTCCTTGCCGATGTTGACCTGGTGATTGAATCTGCTGTGGAGAACGAGCAGGTCAAACGCAAGATCTTCGCGCAGCTCTGCCCGATCCTGAAGCCGGAAGCGATGCTGGCGACCAACACATCGTCGATCTCGATCACACGTCTTGCGGCCACGACAGACCGGCCGGAACGGTTTATCGGCATTCACTTCATGAATCCGGTTCCGCTGATGGAACTCGTCGAGCTGGTCCGTGGAATCGCGACAGAAGATGAGACCTTCGAGGCGGCAAAGGGCTTTGTGAAGACGGTGGGCAAGACCGTGGCCGTTGCCGAGGACTTCCCGGCATTCATGGTCAATCGCATTCTTTTGCCGATGATCAACGAGGCGATCTACACGCTCTATGAGGGTGTTGGTTCGGTCGAATCCATCGATACGGCCATGCGCCTTGGTGCAAACCATCCGATGGGGCCGCTTCAGCTGGCCGATTTCATTGGCCTGGACACCTGTCTGTCGATCATGCAGGTCCTTTATGAAGGTCTCGCCGACACCAAATATCGCCCGTGCCCGCTTCTGGTGAAATATGTCGAAGCGGGATGGCTTGGCCGCAAGACCCATCGCGGTTTCTACGATTATCGCGGCGATGAGCCGGTCCCGACCCGCTAACAGCATCTTTTGCGATGAACCTGGCTCGCTACTGCCTGACCAATGCTCCTGCCTCTGATGAAGCTGTGGCATTGGAGGTGATCGGGGCGGACGGCTTGCTTCTTGAGCGGTGGTCCTACGGGGAAATCGAAGACACGGTTCTTCGTATTGCGTCGGGCCTTCGCGCACTCGGCCTGAAGCGGTTCGACCGGATCTTGTTGCGGCTTGGGCATTCGAGCGACTTTCCGTTGCTTTTCTTTGGCGCGATTGCAGGTGGTTTTGTTCCGGTGCCGACATCGGAAATGCTTACTGCCGCCGAATCCGAGGCAATCCTGCGCGACAGCGGCGCGGCGGCGATCATTCATGATGGAAAGACCGTTCTCCCGGATGGTCAGGCGCGGCTGATCGGTCCGAAGGAGATCGAAGCCTTAAAGACCGGCCCGGCTGGCTCTTACGCCATGACCGAGGCTGACGACCCCGCTTTCCTGATCTACACCTCCGGTACGAGCGGAACGCCGAAAGGGGTTCTGCACGCCCAGCGGGCCGCAGCCGGGCGCGCGCCGATGTATGACGGCTGGTATGGCATGCACTCGAGCGACCGGTTGCTTCATGCCGGAGCCTTCAACTGGACCTACACGCTTGGAGTGGGTCTGATGGATCCTTGGGCAAATGGGGCGACCAGCATCGTCTATGACGGTCCGAGAGATCCGGAAATCTGGCCTGGTCTCATAGAAGCGAGCGGGGCGACGCTCTTCGCAGCCGTTCCGAGCCTTTATCGGCGCATTCTCAAGTATGGCGATGTTTCGCCGATGTCCTTTCCGGCTCTGCGACATGGTCTGACGGCAGGGGAAGCACTGGCGGCAGACCTGCATGAAGACTGGGTGAGGTGTACGGGGCGACCTCTTTATGAAGCCCTCGGCATGAGCGAGATATCGACTTACATCTCCAGCGGGCCAACGGTGCCTACGCGTTCAGGTTCGTCCGGAAAGCCACAAGACGGGCGGAAGGTCGCTATTCTCAGTGAAATACTTCCAGGCGAGGCGTTTGCTGAAATCGGTGAGCCGGGTTGGCTGGCAGTGCACGAGAGCGAAACCGGCCTGATGCTTGGATACTGGAACCGTCCTGAAGAAACGGAGCAAGCCTTTCGCTCGGGTTGGTTTCTGACGGGAGATCGCGCTCGCGAAGATGAGGACGGCTACTACTGGTATGAAGGCCGGGCCGATGATCTGATGAACGCCTTCGGCTATCGGGTGGCGCCTGAGGAGGTTGAGCGCTGCCTCAATGCGCATCCCGGCGTGTCCGAGGTTGCCGTTACATCCATCGAGATGCGGCCGGGGGTCAGCCTGATCACCGCATTTGTCGTGTCCACTGGTCCAGATGGTGCGAACGAGACGGCCCTGGCGGAATGGGCGAGCGAGCACCTCGCGGAATACAAACGACCCAAAGCCTACCGTTTTATTGATGCCCTGCCGCGTACGCCGTCGGGAAAGATCCGCCGGAAAGTACTGGTTTAACGATCCTGCTAATGTCTTGTTAAGGCAGTGTTAAGCGATCTTAACCTAGAATTTGGCCATACAGGAGGTCTTGATGGATTCTACAGGCATAGCTTCAGCGTATGTGACGATGACGCAGTCTCAGACTTCGTCGGCTATCCAGACTGAAATCATGAAGATGGCGGCAGCATCCGACGCCAACGTGGTTGCGCTTCTGGAAGCAGGGGCTCAAAGCCTCGAAGCGACAACATCGACGCCTGCGGCTCCCGCACCTGGCCTTGGTGGGAACATCGACGTCTCTGTCTGATCCAACCTTACGTAAGGTCCTGTTTTTTCGAAAAATATAATTCTGTTCGATTCCAGTGTGTTGCGCTGGAACAGGTTCAATTTGAATCAAAAATTACTTCTGAGGTTATTTCCTTATCTATCCTGATTTCAAGTAACTTATTGTATTTACGGATGTTTACTTCTTTTGACGCCATATAGAGCTCACTCTAGTGGTTCAAGAAATGGATCCGGAAATGCCCGAAGTCACAGGATATGGCTCCGCGCAGGTGTTTAGTCCCAGATCGGGTGACGCCGGCCCGGAACGAACAGCTGAAAAGCTGCAGCAAATTAATGTTCAGCAGGAAAGGGTCGTGGCGGAAACTGTGCAACGCCGAGCTGACCTCAGTAGCAACCGTGCTGAAACCCTCGCCCGGCAGGCAGAACAGATCGAAGGTCGTGTCCAGGCACGAGAGGCACAAGAAGGCCTGGGAAACAGGCTGGATGTCACCGTCTAACGCGCTCTTGGCCCCATCGATGAAGGAGAATGGAACATGGTAGAAATTTCGGGTAGCAGCTCAGCAGCCGCGAGCAACTACAATGTGCGCAGCGAGCTTGCGACCAATGCAGTCAAGGATGCAAACGAACAGGAACGTCAGGTTGCTGATCGTCTGCAGGAAGCGCAAGAAACCAAACAGGAAGACCGCCGGGAATCGCGGCAGATTCCTGGCCTCGGCAACGCCGTGGATATCACGGCCTGACGTTTCTTTGAAAATGCAGTCGCCGGCTAGCCGGCGATTGATTTGAGTGCTGCTTCAATCAGTTTCTTCGCCTCGCCGGATGCCCATTCTGCGGGGCCATACATGGTTCCGATTTCACAGTTCTCCGGGCCGATAAGGATCGTGGTTGGAAGGCCGGTCGCCCTTCCCTTCGTGCGAAGATCGGTCATGAGCTTGTTCGATGCATCGTGATAGAAGCTCAGATGGCTGACGCCGATTTCTTCTAGAAATGCCTTCGGCTTTTCTTCGCCGCCACGGTCAAGGTTGACGGCGACCACCTCAAAATCATCATTCCCCAGATCAGCCTGTAGCTCATCCAGCGCCGGCATTTCCTTTCGGCAAGGTGCGCACCATGTGGCCCAAAGGTTCATCAAGATCGTCTTGTCCTTGAAATCCGACATCGTTGCGACCGTGCCGTCCGGCTTCTTGAAAGTCAGCTCAGACAGCGGCAGTGCCTTTTGCGCGGGCAGGAACGCGGCGACTTCGCCGGTTGCAAACGGCTTGATAGTTTGGGCGGTTTCCTGAGCCAGGGTGCAGCTTTGCGTTCCGTGTGAGTTGCCATCAGGGCCGACGATCACGTATACCGCCGCAAGAGCGGCTATAGAGCCGGCAACACCTGCTGCGACCAGGCGTCGTTTAGGGCGTTGAGCGGTTTCGGTCGGGTTCGTCATTCTTTCAGACCTCGCAAGGGGCATCTCTCAGGGGCACAGGGCATGAGCAATCGCATGTGGGGCGGCCGGTTCGCCGAAGGACCGGACGCAATCATGGAGGAAATCAACGCCTCCATCGACTACGACCGCAAGCTATATAGGCAAGACATTGCGGGTTCGAAAGCCCATGTGGCCATGCTTGCTGCCCAGGGAATTGTTTCAGGCGACGATGCTGCGAAGATCGCTCAAGGTCTAGACACAATCCTGTCAGAGATCGAAAATGACGAGTTTAAGTTCTCGCGGGCGCTCGAAGACATCCACATGAACATCGAAGCCCGCCTGGCCGAGCTGATTGGTCCGGCTGCGGGACGCTTGCACACCGGCAGGTCGCGAAACGATCAGGTTGCTACAGACTTTCGTCTTTGGGTGCGCGACACGATGGATACACTGGATGAGCAGCTGACCGATCTGATGCAAGCGCTGGCTGAAAAGGCGGAGACGCATGCAGTTGATGTCATGCCGGGCTTTACGCATCTTCAGTCTGCGCAACCGGTGACATTCGGTCACCATCTTCTTGCCTATGTCGAGATGTTCGCCCGCGACCGCAGCCGCGTTCGTGATGCCCGTAGGCGGATGAATGAAAGTCCACTCGGGTCGGCTGCGCTGGCAGGGACATCCTTCCCGATCGATCGAAAGGCAACCGCGGAAGCGCTTGGTTTTGACCGCCCGATGGCAAACTCTCTTGACGGGGTCTCCGACCGTGACTTCGTCATCGAGGCATTGTCAGCTGCGTCCATTTGCTCGATGCATTTGTCGCGCCTTGCCGAAGAGATCGTCATCTGGTGTTCCGCGCAGTTCGGATTTATCAAGCTGTCCGACAAATTCTCGACCGGCTCGTCCATCATGCCGCAGAAGAAAAACCCGGATGCGGCCGAGCTGGTGCGTGCCAAAACCGGACGGATCTATGGATCGTTGAATTCACTTCTGGTGATGATGAAGGGACTTCCGCTGGCCTATTCCAAGGACATGCAGGAAGACAAGGAACAGGCCTTTGACGGTCTCGCCAGCATTTCCTTGGCCCTCGCCGCGATGACCGGCATGGTCAAGGATCTGGAGCCGGTGACGAAAGTCATGAAAAAAGCTGCCGGGTCCGGGTATTCGACGGCAACCGACCTTGCTGATTGGCTGGTCCGTGTTCTTGGCCTGCCGTTCCGTGATGCCCATCATGTCACGGGACGGATCGTTGGAATTGCGGTCGAACGCGGAATCGAGCTTCACAAGGTCTCACTCGAAGAGATGCAGAGTGTCGAGCCGAAGATCACACAAGAGGTGTTCTCGGTGCTGTCTGTCGACAAATCCGTGCGTTCGCGCACCAGTCAGGGCGGCACCTCTCCTGTGAATGTGCGAAAGCAGGCGCGTCGTTGGCTGAAGGACCTTTCGAAAAGCTGACGCCTTTCCCATCGTCGCAGAGCAGGACCGACGGGGTTGCCGTCGACGCCCGGTCATGCGAGGAGAGAAGTCGAGTTTTCAAACGGATGAAAAGGGCCGGTCCATGGCGGCAAAACGCTTTGTGAACCCTGTTGTGCTTTGCAGCTTGTTTCTGGCCCTGGCATTTGTTGTCTCGGGGTGTGGTCGACGTGGTGCGCTGGAAAGCCCTGCTGCTGCGGATCCTGCCTCTGCCGCCGTTGAAGAATCTGGGACCTATCTGAATCCACCCGGCGCGGGCAGTGCTGTCGAGCGCCCTGGTGAGCCGTCGTCAGCCGTGCCTTCAGGTTTTATTCTGGATGCCCTGATCTAGTCAGGCTCAAGTTTCGAGGAATTCTCGTGCATCATTTTGCGTATCGTTGCGGCGCGCTTCATGCGGAAGGCGTGTCTGTGGAACGGATTGCCGAGGAAGTCGGCACGCCATTCTATTGTTATTCAAGTGCAACGCTTGTGCGGCACTACAACGTGTTTTCCGCAGCTTTCGAAGGTGTCGACTCGCTTGTTGCCTTTGCGGTGAAGGCCAACTCCAACCTTGCGGTGCTGAAGACCCTAGCGGATCTTGGCGCAGGCATGGATGTGGTGTCTGAAGGTGAATTGCGTCGCGCAAGGGCTGCTGGTGTGCCTGGCGAACGGATTCTGTTTTCCGGTGTCGGCAAGACCGAGGGTGAGCAGTCCTACGCTCTTGATCAGGATATTCTTTGCTTCAACGTGGAATCCCTGCCTGAACTGGCGCAGCTTTCCCGCGTCGCCGGCCAAAAGGGCAAGACAGCCAAGATCTCGTTGCGCATCAATCCGGATGTAGATGCGAAAACCCATTCCAAAATTTCGACTGGCAAGGCCGAAAACAAGTTCGGCATTCCCTGGCAGGACGCGCGCAAGGCCTATGCTGACGCGGCACAGTTGCCGAATATTGAGATCAGCGGCATCGACATGCATATCGGGTCGCAGATCACGCAGCTGGATCCGTTCGATTCAGCCTTCTCCCGCCTTGGCGACCTTATTGGATCACTACGGGCTGATGGTCATGTGATCGAGCACCTCGATCTGGGCGGCGGTCTTGGCATTCCCTATGTGGTTGACAATGATCCCCCGCCGCATCCCGATGCCTATGCCGATGTGGTCCGGAAGCATGTGACGAAGCTTGACTGCCGGGTGATTTTCGAACCAGGCCGTTTGATTGCAGGCAACGCTGGGATTCTGGTGACGAAAGTTCTTTTTGTGAAGGACGGCGCGAACAAGGATTTCGTGATCGTTGACGCGGCGATGAACGATCTGATCCGGCCGACGCTTTATGAAGCGCATCACGAGGTCGGCCCAATACGTGAGCCTGCGCTGGAAACCGGCCGAATCAAGGCCGATGTGGTCGGTCCCGTCTGCGAGACCGGCGATTACCTGGCTCAGGAACGTGATCTCCCAGAAGTGAAGTCTGGGGATCTTTTGGCTGTCTATTCGGCCGGGGCATATGGCGCGACGCTTTCGAGCACCTATAACAGCCGACTGCTTATCCCGGAAGTCTTGGTAAAAGATGACGAATTTGCGGTCATCCGGCCCAGGCCAACGTATGACGACCTGCTTGGCCAGGATAAAATTCCAGGCTGGCTCAAGGGTTCGTGAGCCCAAAATCCAAATTTGGTTGTTTCAACAACTTGCCGTGACCGGACTTATGCCTCACCTTACTAAAGGGTGAGGCACGAACGGAGGCGCACTCTTGGATCGACGCGGCACGACAGACAGTTCCCGAGAGGCGGGAGCCCAGGAAACACGCCTTTCCTTCATGGCCAAGGCCACTGATCGCTTGAACGAGCTTGTCGCGCGCAGCCGCGTGGCCCTTTTCCTGGAGCGGTTTTGGCGCGCTGTGTTTCCTGCCGTCATCGTCGTCTGCATTTTTTTCGGTTTCTCCCTGATTGGCGGATGGCTTTTGCTGCCCGCGTGGGCGCGGCTCATCGGTCTTTGCGGTTTTGCTCTTGCACTTGTCTGGTCGGCTCGTGATCTGCTTGTGTTGCGCTGGCCGTCCAGAGAAGACGCATTATCCCGGATCGAAAAGGCCACCGGGCAGGTCCATCGGCCTCTGACCGCTGTCGAGGACACGCTTGTCAGCGGCGAAGACGACCCGGCAACACGTGCGCTTTGGGAGCTTCACAAGAAGCGCATGGCGGCTGCCTTGGCGTCGATGCGGGCGGGACCTCCGAGCCCCAAGGCCTATCGTCTGGATCCCTATGCCATCCGCGTCGGCGCGGCGATGCTGCTGATCGTTGGTCTCGTTTCGAGCGGCCAGGATGGATGGTCCAGGCTCGGCTCAGCGTTTCGCGCGCCTGTCGACGTTGCTGCGGTGGCAAGTCGGCTTGATGCCTGGGTCACGCCACCTCTGTATACCGACAAGCCACCTGTCTATCTTACCGGCGAGAGCGCCGCGCTGCGCGACTCTGATGCCTGGATCAAGGTTCCTGAGGGCTCTGTCTTCGTCGTTAGAAGCCAGGGCGCGCGCGAATTTCGCGTAGAGACCAGCGGTGGTGTCGAGATTGCGCAGGTTGAAGCAGGTTCCGATGAGGCGGTGACCCAAGATGATCTTCCAATTGAACGGGATGCCGTTCTGAACGGTTCAGGCCGTATCGACCTATATTCTGGTGAGACTCTGATCACAGGTTGGACCTTTGATGTTCTTCCTGATGAAGCGCCCGAAATCCGGCTGACCGACGATCCGGAAGAGCAATTGTCCGGCGCGCTGAAGTTTTCCTATCTCGTGAAGGACGATTATGGGGTGGTCTCCGCGGAAGCGATGATCCGTCCCTCGCCGCGAACAGGCTCAGAATCTTCTGCGCCGCGTCCCTTGGTGGAAGCCCCCCAGTTTCCGCTGTCGTTGCCGCCGAGAGCTGGGACGGCAAAAACGGGAGAAACCATCCGCGATATCACGTCCCATCCCTGGGCGGGTTCCGAAGTCGAGCTGGTCATGGTTGCGCGAGATCAGGCGGGCCAGGAAGGCGTTTCGCCGCCATATGCCTTTACCCTGCCTCAACGACCATTCGTAAAGCCTCTGGCCCGCGCTGTTGTCGAACAACGTCGAGATCTGGCCCTTGATGCCAACAACCACGCGCGAATCCTTACCGCTTTTGATGGATTGCTGCTCGCTCCGGCAGCCTTCGACATGGCGACGAAAGACTATCTTGGCCTTCGGTTTGCCTACAAGCGTCTCGTTCATGCCCAGAGCGATGAGGATCTGAAAGAGCTTCTGCCGCTCCTTTGGGATCTGGCGCTGACCATTGAAGACGGCGATCTGTCCCTTGCCGAACGTGCTTTGAGAGATGCACAGGAGGCTCTGCGCAAGGCGCTCGAAAACGGCGCAAGCGAAGAAGAAATCGCGAAGCTGACCGAGAACCTTCGGAAGGCCTTGAACGAATATATGCAGGCATTGGCGGACCAGATGAGGCGCAATCCGCAGGCGATGCAGCCCTTCAACTCGCAACAACAGCAGAGCCTGAATCAGCAAGATCTCAGCGAAATGCTTGATCGGATCGAAGAGTTGGCCAGGACTGGCTCGCGGGATGCGGCGCGTGAGCTCCTGGCGCAGATGCAGCAGATGCTGGAAAACCTTCAAGCTGGCCGACCGCAGATGTCGCCGGATGGCATGACAAGCGAAATGATGGAGATGCTGAACCAGTTGGGCGAGATGATTCAGAAGCAGCAGCAGCTCATGGACCAGACTCATCAATTCAATCGCAATGAAGGCCAGCAACGCCAACAGCAACAAGGGCAATCCGGACAGCAGGGTCAGCAACCAATGACCCCAGAGCAGCTTGCCGAGGCGCTCAAACAGCTTCAGCAGGGTCAGGGCGATCTTGCGCAGCAGCTGCAGCAGCTTATGGATCAACTTGGGCAGAATGATCAGGGGCAAGGCCAGTCGAGCGAGCTTGGTCAAGCTGGTGAGGCCATGGGCCAGGCCCAGCAATCTCTTGGTCAGGGACAAGGCGAGCAGGCGCTCGGCCAACAGGGTGATGCCCTCGATGCCCTTCGCCGTGGGGCCCAAGGCATGGCCGAACAGATGATGGGCCAGGGCAATGGGCCGGGAATGGCACAGGGCCGCTCGCCGCTTGATGAAGACCCGTTAGGACGGCCAAGGCGGACGGAAGGCCCCGATTTCGGCAATCAGGTCAAAGTGCCGGATGAAATTGATGTTCAGCGTGCACGCCGGATCCTGGAGGAGTTGCGCCGCAGATTCTCCGACCCATCCCGACCGAAGCTGGAACTGGACTACCTGGAGCGTTTGTTGAAGCGTTATTGAAATCTGGAGCGATCAGCTCTTCAAAGATGATGAGAGACTAAAAAACCCGGCGTTTGCCGGGTTTTTGCTGGACTCATTTCAAGATTTGAGCACGCGAGGCTTAGCTTGCGTAGCGCCTGGTCTGCTCGGGCACTATCCCGGCGACTGCATTGCGAACGGCAAGGCGAATATCGGCCAGGGAAAATGGTTTGGTGATCACATCATGCACCAAGGCGTCCAGACCGTTCGCCCGCTCGCGCTGATCAGCGAAGCCGGTCATCAGCAGTATTGGAAGAGACGGCCAATCGCGCGCCGTATGGAGTGCCAAGGCAATTCCGTCCATTACCGGCATCTTGATGTCCGAAACCAGAAGATCGAACTTTCCCTGCTCACGCGTGAGCACTTCTACGGCCTCGGCGCCGTCCTCGACAGCATTCACCGTATGGCCGTCAAGTTCCAACGCACGCTGTACAAAGCTACGGACTGCTTCGTCATCTTCCGTCAGAAGAATGCGAGCCATTTGGTCAATCTCCTTCGTTCTCCGCGTCGGCTCCGGTTTCCTCACCGGGGACGACGTAACCGATGAACGGCAATTGCCGCCAAGCGTGACCCATATCCATGCCATATCCGACGACAAACTTGTCTGGGCACGCAAATCCAACGTAATCGGCAGAAATGGCAGCTTTGCGGCGCTCTGGTTTGTCCAGTAGCGCAACAATCCTTACGGATTTCGCGTCGCGCTTCAAAAGTCGTTCCTTGGCGAAGCTCAAGGTGCGACCGGATTCCAGAATATCATCGACCAGAATTATATCGCGGCCGTTAACGTCACTTTCGACATCGCGCAAAACACGGATATTTTCTGATCCTTCGGTTCCTGCGCCATAGCTTGACAGATGCATGAACTCCATTTCCGGTGTCAGGCCGGAACGATGCATCGCGCGGACAAGATCTGCCGCAAAGATGAAGCTGCCTTTCAGAACCGCGACGACCAGCAAATTTTCCGGCTTTGATTCCGAAATGGCATCGGCAAGATCCGCGACACGTGCGGCGATCGCGTCTTCATCGAAGAGCGTGTTGATATGGACTGTCATCTTATTCGAGTACTACCTGACGTTTGCCGCGGTCTATGAACCGCACTTGGATGTCCGAGGCATCCGAAGGAGGATCCGCGAGAATGGTCCTGAACCGCGTTTCGTCCAGTCCCTTGAGAACCTTGGTTCTTGGTTCCACGGTCCAGGCGTAGATTTCCTGAAGATCACCGCCGCGTATGGACAGACGAACGGCTGGGACGGATGTGTTCTCGCCCAGTATATTGCGGATCGAGCCCTCGACCACAAGTACCTGTTCGCCCTCTTGAAGTTCGTGAAATGTCCTCAAGTCCCTGAACTCCAGGCCGCGGAGGTTCACCTCCAGTCCTACTGCCTCGAAAAGACTCGCTAAATCAGGAGCTTGCTTGACGATGCTGTCTCGAACCAGAACCACAGATGCGCAAAGGGCGATGGAACCTGCAAACAGGCCTATGCCTGCGACCCGGCGATAGTTCCGACGCATCAGCCAATTGAGGATTGCGCCGATGCGGTTTCGCTTGAACTTGTTCGGGTTGACATTGATCTTCGGACGCTTGGCCAGCGTCTCGATATCCACCGGCTTGTCGTCTTCTTCGCGGTCGAGGTCTGCGTCGTCTGCATCTGCCTGCCTGGAGGGCGAAGATGGTGGTGGAGGCGCCGGCGCTGGCGTATCGTCTTCTTCTTTGTCCTCCTCGTCCGCAATGTCCTCAGCGGCAGACTCGCGGTCTTCTTCTTCGCCGTCGGCCGCCCAGTTGGCTGCGTCCTCGTCCTCAGGTTCCTCATCCAGGGGGAGATCTTCGTCCTCGATTGCCTGCTTTGGCGAGACGAACCAGCGGTTTCCACAACGCGCGCACTTGACGCTGCGTCCCTTGTCGCCGAGGACTTGAGGCTTGATATCGTAAGAGGTGCTGCAGTCCGGACATTTGATCTTCATCTGCGAAGACCCTTCGCCTAAATTTGATGTGACGGCCGAAACACAGTAGCCGTTTGCGGTAAGATCCGGCAAAGATCCCCAGCTAAGTTGTCTGTTTTGTCCAGCCGGGCTCGCTGCCTCCTACAGGACATTTATATGTTTAATGAAGCGTTAACGCAGGCCCGTTAGCGTGCGGCCTTTCCAAGGAGGACACAGGTGATCCGCTTCGAGAACGTCGGTTTGAGATATGGCATGGGTCCAGAGATCCTGCGCGACCTGACGTTTCGCATCGAACCGCAGTCGTTCCAGTTTCTGACCGGACCATCGGGAGCGGGCAAGACCAGCCTGATCCGCCTGCTGTTCATGTCCCTGAGACCTACACGTGGGCTTATCCGTGTTTTCGACCGGGACCTTTCAGTCATCAGTAAACAAGAGTTGCCGGAGCTGCGTCGGAAGATTGGCGTCGTGTTCCAAGACTTCCGCCTGCTTGACCACCTGACCACCTACGAGAACGTCGCCTTGCCGCTTCGCGTGGTCGGGAAAGACGAGTCGGAGTATCGATCTGATGTGGTTGAACTGCTGAAGTGGGTCGGTCTCGGAGAGCGTATGCAGGTGCTGCCGCCGGTCTTGTCGGGCGGCGAGAAGCAGCGTGCGGCGATCGCGCGCGCGTTGATCACCCGCCCGGATGTTCTTCTGGCGGATGAACCAACGGGGAACGTTGATCCGCCGCTGGCGCGAAGGCTGTTGCGACTGTTCATGGAGCTCAACAAGCTTGGAACATCTGTCATCATCGCAACCCATGACATTGCTCTTCTCGAGCAGGTCGATGCGCGCCGAATGGTGCTGGCCGACGGCCGCCTTGAGATCTTTGATTGAGGCGCGGCATGGCAAAAGAGACCAAGACAGCGCCTGCATCTAAAAGACCAGCCCCTCAGGTGAAAGCGGCGCGCAAACCGACCCGACCGAAGCCACCTCGTCAGAAGGCGCAGAAGAAACCAGCAGGTGAGAGGAGCAGCGCGCCGAAATTCCGATCCTTGACGCCGATTGTACCTCCGCAATCAGTTGCTGGCCGGGCGCTGACGCTTGTTGTGGCAATCATGAGCTTTCTTGCCTGTTTGACCGTGGGCGGTGTGTCCGTGGTCTGGGATGCGGCGGACGATTGGCAAAATGATCTAGTGCGCGAGGTTACGATCCAGATCCGCCCTGCGGAGGGTATCGATATGCTGCGGGAGATCGACAAGGCCGTTGCCCTGACACAAGAGTTCCCCGGTGTCGAAACGGTTCGTGCACTCTCCGATGACGAAACGCGGGCATTGCTTCAGCCCTGGTTGGGCGACGGGCTCGAGCTCGAGAGTCTTCCCGTCCCGAGGCTGATCCAGATTACCGTGGATGATCCCGAGGCGCTTGATCTGTCCCAGCTGAGAGCGGCGCTCGAGCAGGGAGTGATCGGCGCGAGCCTGGATGATCACTCGATCTGGACGTCCCGTCTTTCGGCAATGGCGGGGGCGGTCGTCTTGGGGGGCTTTGCGATCTTGGCCCTTGTCCTCGGCTCGATGGTGCTCAGTGTCGTCTTTGCAACCCAGTCAGCGATGGCAGGGAACAAGGATGTTGTGTCGGTGCTGCATTTTGTCGGTGCAGAGGACAGTTTCATCTCGCGCGAATTCCAGCGGCATTTTCTTGTTCTGGGGCTCAAGGGCGGCATTTCAGGGGGCGCCATCGCGTCCCTGGCATTCCTGATGCTCGACCTGTTCACCCGCCGCGGCTCCGGCCAGGCCGGTTCGGATCAATTGTCCGCTCTTTTTGGAACAGTGTCAGTGAGCCTTCCGGGTTATCTCGGCGTTGTTGCTGTCGTCTTTCTTGTGGCTGTTCTGACGGCCTTGACGTCGGGTCTGGCCGTAAAGGCGCACTTGAAGCGCGTCGACTGAGGTTTTGCCTTGTGTTTGCCTCCAAATATTCCGAATCACCTATGATACTGGTGACAGAAAGCAATTAGACGATGCTAGGGAAAGGTCCGGTCGAGGTGGAAACCGCGTCTGGTGAGAGCGAGCAAATGCCGCAAGCGGTCGATGTAGACCCTGAGGCCGGTGCACCAAAGCGCCCGCCGGCTCGACGGCGGGCGCTCACTGGCCTGTTCGTTGGTGCGCTTTGTCTGGCGCTTCTTTTGTCGTTTCTCGACTTTGCACAACGGGTTGGAAGCATTTCGATGCCCGGCGATCCGCGTGCGGACGCCATTGTCGTGTTGACTGGCGGCACAGAGCGTGTAGAGCGGGCTGTCTCGCTCTTGTCGGAAGGGCGTGCGACGCGCCTGCTTATCTCCGGCGTCCACCCTGGGACGACGCGCAAACAGATTGCCTCGATCACCTCCGCCGACCTGCCTTTGTTCAATTGTTGTGTGGATCTCGACCGCCTCGCCCTGAATACGGCCGGAAATGCGACCGAGACAGCTGCATGGGCCCAGGCGCATGCATTCCGTTCCCTGCTGGTGGTAACGAGCGCTTACCATCTTCCACGCGCCCAGGCAGAACTTGCAGAAGCCCTGCCGGATGTGGACCTCGTTGCTTACCCAGTCTATCCGTCTGGGCTGGACCTAAAAGCCTGGTATCTTAGCCCGAAGACGACCCACCTTCTCATGCGCGAGTATGTGAAGTATACCCTCGCTCGTCTCAGGATCGTCGCGACGCACCTCACGTCCTTTTAACAAGACGTGTGATGTCTCCGGCGTTCGCCGTGCTCCCTTTTGTCCGCTGCAAACGGCCAGGTAACATGCTTCTTCTGCGCTCGACGCTTTTCCAGATCCTGTTTTATCTCTCGACCTTTGTCCTGATGGTGCTCTTTTCGCCGGTGTTTTTGTTGCCGCGCCGTTGGGGGTGGTGGATTGTGCCTGTCTGGTCCTGGTTCAATCTGGCGCTGCTCAGATTTATCGTTGGTCTGAAGGTCGAGGTTTGGGGACGGGAGAATATTCCGGAGGGCGGCTATATCGTCGCGTCCAAGCACCAGTCGGCCTGGGAGACCTTCGCGCTTATTCCCGAGTTTCCAGATCCGACATATATCTTGAAGCGTGAGCTCCGCTGGATCCCGATTTTCGGCTGGTACACGGCGAAATTTCGCCAGATCCCGATCAATCGCGGCAAGCGCTCTGCTGCCCTGGCCGAAATGATGATTGCTGCAAAGGAAGCGATTTCCGAAGATCGTCAGATCATGATTTTTCCGGAAGGGACCCGGCGTCCTGTCGGTGCAGAGCCAAAGTACAAATTTGGCATCGCCCATCTATACCGGGATCTCGACTGTCCGGTCTTACCGGTCGCGCTCAACGCCGGGCTTTATTGGCCACGGGCGTCCTGGATGCTCTATCCGGGGACGGTTCTGGTGAACATCCTGCCGCCCATTCAGCCGGGGCTGGCGCCGGATGTGTTCCACGCAACGCTTGTGGAGACGATCGAGACTGCCACCGAAGAGCTGTGTGAGGAAGCCCGGGGAGAAGCTCGACCTTCACCCTTGCTCGCCGACTTGCGGCCGGTGGCTGCAGATTGATCAGCCGCGCCTAGCGGGTTTCGTCCAAGCGTGAGGCTAGCCAGGCGACATTGTGGTCCCGGATGCCGAGCTCCCCGAGATGGCTGGCCGTGTTCAGAACATATTCCGGATTTCGGCCGGATTTGCCGACGGCCTCCATAACGATGCCGAGCTGTTCGTCCAGCGGTAGAGCGCCTGCGTATTGGGGATGTTTCCGGTCGACCATATAGGTCAGCGCATTCACGGTTTCGCCGTCTTGCAATGTGATCCTACGCCAGGCTTCAAGGTAGACCATGGTCACCTGTTCGCGGGCGCGCAGATATTCGATGGTCTGATCCCGGTCCGAAGCTGATACCTTGTAGGCCATGCCGCGACAGGCGCCGCCGCGATCAAGGCCAAAGACAAGGCCAGGTCTTTCTTCCGTTCCGCGATGGACCCAGGAGTAGACACATAGAGAGCGATGGGCGCCACGCAACAGGGCTTGTTGGCTTCTTGTATGATCAAAGCCGGGGTTCCACATCAAAGAACCATAGCCAAACACCCAGAAATCGCTCATATCCGTCCTTTGTATTGCGGTCCAAGACGTTCGAATAACAATGGCGTCTGCCGCTTGCAATGCAGAGATGGGAAACAGAACCGTGAACCGCAACGATCGACTGACTGAAATGGGAGAACCGTCTTGGATGCAGGGCCAAAGCGCAACTTGAAGATCCGTTACATCTTGCTCGCAGCGGCGGTTCTGGTGACCATTTTGTTGTGGAGCGGTGCCTGGTTCTACATGCGTGGTGTGCTGCGTGAGCAGATCGATCACCAGATTGCCCGGCTCGGTCAGACTGGACAGACCATTTCGTGTTCGGACATGCCGATCGGCGGCTTTCCATTTCGCTTTGAAGTCAGCTGCGCGGAACCAGCTTTTGCCGATTCGCGGGGGCGAACGACGGACTTCAACGCGCTGAGAACCGTCGCTCTTGTCTACAATCCTTGGCATGTCATTGCGGAAGCGGCCGGCCCGGCCCGGTTTGAAGATCCGCTGACCGGATTGACGGGCGAGGCGCACTGGGAGAGTGCGCGCTCGAGCGTCATCTATTCGACCTCCTCCATCGAGCAGGTCGATGTGGTGATCGAAAATGTCTCCTTGGCTCTGGCCGGATCGCGGCCTGAGGCTGGTCTGCTGGCCGATGGTGCCTCATTTCATCTAAGGCCCCTCCCCGGCGCGCTGGAAACTCTGGAAGTGTTTGTTTCACTTAATCGGGCCGATTCAGACTTGCTGCCCTCTCTTCCTGAACCGCTGGATGCGAAATTGCATCTGCAACTGGAAGATGGCATGACCCTTCTACAAGGCGCGCCCATCGATAGCCTGAGGCGGTCGTCCGACGGATCCCTGCCGTTCCGTCTGGCGTGGGCCTCCATTGGCAATCAGGAAATGGCCGTTACCGCGACGGGTGATCTTGTGTTGGACCGGGATGGACGGCTTTCGGGAAAGGTGGATCTTTCTCTTGCGGGAGTGGACCAGCTGGCGATGTTTGTAGCGTCGATCTTTCCAGAAGCGGCTCCCAGCCTGGATGCCATGCGCGGAGCCGCACTGTCGTTTGGGCAGCGGACAGCCGATGAGAACGGCCGGTCAATGATTCGCCTGCCTTTGAACCTGCGCGATGGCCAGGTTAATCTGGGATTTTTGCCCCTGGGCGTTCTCCCGCCAATTTCCTTTGGCGGGAGATAGAACGCTACGTCAGCTTCCAGCAACCCGGTCGATCGGGATGATGTAGCTGCGCACACGGTCCGGCTCCGCGATCTTTTCGTAAAGTGCAACGGCCGGTGCTTCCTTGTCGCGCACAAGCCAGCGCAGGTGCAACCAGCCTCGCTTCTTGCCTTCGGCTTCCAGGGACTCGATCATCTTTCGGCCGACGCCCTGATTGCGGAAGCTCGGTAGAACGTAGATATCGTCCAACTGGCCGATCCGCAGCCCGGTGATCAGTTCTGGAAGATCGAAAAACACCGAGAATCCAATCAGTTGATCACCCTCATAGGCACCAATTACTTCCGCGGTTTTGTCGGCAAGAATCCGTTCTGCGTAAAATTCGTCCGGGCGCCGAGGGGCACCGCGCTTCAAGGCCTGTGCATTCTCGGCAATCAGTGGAGCAAGCTTGTGAGCGTCTGCCGAGCTGAGGGCCTTGATTTCCGTTTTGCTCATGGTGTCTCCGGATCTTTGCGGTCCAATTTGATGCCTGCAAGATGTCCTGAAACGCGTCATATAATCAAGCAGAACCGGTCGGTAGGCGTTGTGACGATTGTCGTATATATGATGTTGACCTCATTTCGGGTACGGATCCCTTACCCGCCAAAGATCCTTTTCTGAAAGATCCATCATGACTGCAGAAGCTGCCCGTATGCGGGCAACGATCATCGGATTGAGCGCCGTGCTTATGTGGGCGACGCTTGGATTGTTTGGAGCTGGCTCAGGATCTGTCCCGCCATTTCTACTCAATGCGCTCTGCTTTGGTCTTTCCGGTTGTCTAGCTATCATTTGGCTTGCCATTCGAGGCAAGCTGTCGCTGATGAAGCAGCCACTCAAAGTCTGGGCATTTGGCACGATCGGGCTGTTCGGCTTCCATTTTTTCTATTTCACTGCGATCCGCAACGCGCCACCTGTTGACGCCAATCTGATCAATTACATGTGGCCCTTGTTGATTGTGGTATTCTCGGCTCTTCTACCGGGAGAAAGCCTTAGGTTTCATCACGTTATTGGTACCTTGTTAGGGTTGTTTGGAGCTGCGCTGCTAATCACGGGCGGTGAGGGTTTGTCATTTGCAGGAGGATCGGCTCTTGGTTATGGGGCTGCGGTAACGTCTTGCTTGTTCTGGTCCACCTATTCGGTTCTTTCCCGGCGCCTGGGTGAGGTGCCGACAGAAGCTGTCGCAGGGTTTTGCCTGATGACTGCTCTCTTGTCCGCCGTGTGCCATGTCTTCCTGGAAGAAACCGTTTGGCCTTCACAAGCGACGGAATGGATGTCTGTGGCAGCTCTCGGCTTGTTTCCGGTTGGTCTGGCCTTTTTTACCTGGGATATCGGCGTCAAACGAGGTGATATTCAGGTATTGGGAGCTGCTGCCTATTCTGCGCCCTTGCTCTCGACCCTGTTGCTGATCGCATTCGGCTTTGGGTCGTTTACGCTTTCCGTTTCCCTAGCCTGTATTGCCATCACCGTTGGCGCGTTGATTGCAGCCAAAGACATGATTTTCCGCCGCTCGCCTTGAGCTGCAGTTTTGAACTTGGAGTGATCCAAAAGGCGAGTGGAAAAGGCCGGGTGCTGCCTGTAGCGTGCTGCAAAGCAATAGACGACATGTCCGGGAGTTTTCTCATGACCCATTCCTACAAGCCGCGCCGATCCGCTCTCTATATGCCGGGATCAAACGCACGGGCCTTGGAAAAGGCGAAAACACTCGACGTTGATTGTCTTATTCTGGATCTTGAGGACGCGGTTGCGCCGGATTCGAAGGCTACGGCACGCGATCAGATTGTCTCAGCCGTTTCCGGCGGTGGCTATGGCGAACGTGAGGTCGTGATCCGGATCAATGCCCTCGACACGCCTTGGGCTGACGAGGACCTGGCCGCAGCGATAAAGGCAGGCCCTGATGCTATCCTCGTTCCCAAGGTGAACACGCCTGCTGATTTGCAGCAGGTCGCACACAGATTGGCACTTGGTCAGGCGTCCGCAGGCATCAAGCTATGGGCAATGATGGAGACGCCGCTTGCGATGTTGAATGCTGCTGCGATCGGTGCCTGCGGCCGTGACCCGGAAGTGCGTCTGTCGTGTTTCGTCATGGGCACCAATGACTTGGCAAAGGAAACGCGTGCCCAACTGAATCCCGGGCGTGCGGTCATGATGCCCTGGTTGATGACATGTGTTGCTGCGGCGCGCACGGTTGGGATCGATATTCTCGACGGTGTCTACAACGCCTTCAATGATCTGGAAGGATTTGACGCGGAGTGCGCGCAGGGCGTCGAGATGGGTATGGACGGCAAGACGTTGATACACCCGAAGCAGATCGAAGCCTGTCATGCGGCTTTCAGTCCGTCGGAGGAAGAAATCGCCTGGGCCCGGAAGATCAACGATCTGTTTGAGCTGCCTGAAAATGCCAACAAGGGTGCAATCCAGGTGGACGGGAAGATGGTGGAACGCTTACATGCGGATATGGGGCTGCGATCCATCGCTATTGCCGATGCGATTGCTGCTCATTCAAAAGCTTGAGTGAGATCATGAAACTCTATCGTTTTATCACCGGTCCGGACGACAGCGAATTCTGTCATCGTGTGACCCAGGCGCTGAACAAGGGATGGGAACTTTCGGGTTCGCCATCTCTCACCTTCGACGCTGAGCGTGGCCGCACTATGTGTGGACAGGCCGTGACAAAGGATGTCCCAGGCGATTATACGCCTGACATGAAACTTGGCGACTACTGATCTTTCGTCAATTCTGAACTGAAAGAGCCCCAGCGGATTGCCGTTGGGGCTTTTCTTTTGTTCGGCTGACTAGAGCGCGAACATGTGGTTGTCCCACGCAACACCTGCAGGACGGGCGAGCACCTCCGGGTAGGAGCTTGGCTCCTCAAGGTAGCTTAGTCCGCCCCTGCCGTCAGAAATCAGGAAAGCGCTTTCGTCGATCGGAGCAAGGCCGCAGCCATCGATGACATCCTGAGTGCCGAGGAGCTCTCCGGTTGCAGCCGACCAGAACATGACCTTGCCGCCGCGTGGGGCCGAGGTGGCAACAATGTCTCCGCTCGCATTTGCAACGACTGAGCCGATATAGCTCTCGAGGCCGGAGGCGATTGGGTCAGGGATTTCGGTTAGTCGGGGCGATTCGTCACGGGTCATTCTGGCGACCAGCGGAGGCGTGAGCGAGAGATCACCCTCGAATTGCCCACCGACCCAGACCTGACCCATGCTGTCCATTGCCATATGCCGAAGAGAGAGCTGGTGCAGGTCCTTCTCAAGGGCATGACTTGCAAGAAGGTCGCCATTATTCAGGTCGAGATAGACGACTGACGGCGTCATGGTGTCGATGTTCAGTTTCTCGCGAGGTTTGCCGGGGTGGGTTTGTATGCCACCGTTGGCGACGACCAGGCTCTTGCCGTCGTCGGTCAGAAGCAGATCATGCGGCCCAATGCCGCCGGTTTCGAGCTCTCCAATGCGCTGGATTTCGCTGCCGCTGACGTCATAGACCCCTATGACGCCGCGCACTGCCTCATAATCATTCTCGACGGCGTAGACGAGGCGGCCGTCCGCGGAAAAGCAGCCGTGTCCATAGAAGTGCCGACCGGGGATTGAACTCAGAACCTGCGGTTCTTTCCGCTGATAGGGATCAATCAGCAGCGCGAAAGTGCCGGGGCGGCGTGCAAAGGCCATCAGTCGGCTCTTGTCCGGCGAAATCGCCATGCCATGACCGCGGCCCGGCAAGGGCACGCGGGCAAGATCTTGGCCGGCATCATCCACGATCGAAAGGGCGAAGGAGCCATCCGCTTCACGGCGTGGGCTGACGAAGAGTGGAACATCCAGTTGTGTGCGGTCCAGGAGCCCTTCCGCGAGGGCGCTCTGGCTGAGACTGGTGCCAGCCAGCGCCGCGAGGCCACCAAGTCCTGCCAGAAAAGCACGGCGGGAAAAGGGTGTGCGGTTAGTCGCCGTCCAGAGCATTGAAGCCTCCTGAAAGGCCAAGTGCACCTGCCAGCTCGAGGGCGATGGTGTCGCGCAGGCTGTTGATGGTGATGACCAGCAGACTTAGTTTTTGGTAAGTGTTTCCGTCCTTCAACGATTGACGGATTGGCGCATCGATCGCCTCAAGGTTGGCGATTCCATTTGCGAATTCAAAGTGGATCGAGCCCGGGATCCAGCTGAATTCCTCGTCCAGATCCGGTTCAAAATGCGCAGCGCGCAGGGCCGCCTCGATACCTTGCAATTCCGCAATCAGATAGGCCCTGCCATCGCCTGAGCGTGAAAAGGGTAGGCGATGCGCCTTGGCTTTCTTGATTTCAGTGCCAAGTGTTGGCAGGAGCTCTTGATCCTTGACGATGATCAGGCCGGTCACAAGCGCGTTGAAGATGGTCTCTATGGCTTCCTTCGACGTTCGGATCTGGCCGTTGTCCGGACCGGGATTGAGCAATCGGGCGCTGTAGCCGTTCTCGTCCTGCCAGTCGGTCGCAATTTCTGCTGCGATGCGGGCGACATTTTGGGCGATCGCGGAGGCATAGCCGCAGATGTAGTCGCGGTTTTCGCCGGCATCACCGAGCACGACCTCACCGCCCTTGCTGAAGGCAATGAGCTGCAGCGCTGTAAGGCCTTGCAATGCGACACTCTTGTCGGAAAGCTGGCTTGGGTCGGTGATCGACGGATCCTTCTTGGCGAAGGTCCTGCGAATCTGCCGCTGGGCGATACCTCTCGCGTCAGGCATGAACGCCAGGCTGTCGAGGCGATGGTCTTCAATCGTCGGACCAAAGCGCAGAAAGCTGATGCCCCCGAACGCTGTCACGACCTCGCGATATCCATTGACAAAATCCGCCTTGGTCTGCGCGGTTGCCGTTGTGCAAAGAGCTTCGATCGTCGGTGGCAAGGTGCTTGCCTGTCTTGCAAACGTGCTGGTCGCGGGGCGGATATAGCCCTCGATGACTTGCCTGACATTGGCTGTGTGGGCATCGGCGGCCAATGCCGTGCCCGTCTCAAAGCAGGCCGTGGACAGAATGGCGGCGGCGATCAGAAAGTTGCGCATCAAAGGGACTCCAGGAAGCGGATCAGGGCGGCGCGATCATCAGGCTCAAGGGCGACTACGGCATTTCGAGCGGTCTCTGCCTCGCCACCATGCCACAGAACGGCTTCAAGCAGACTGCGTGCTCTGCCGTCATGGAGAAAGCGGGTGTGGCCATTGACTGTTTCCGTGAGGCCAATGCCCCAAAGCGGAGGCGTGCGCCATTCGCGTCCCGAAGCGTCTCCAACGGGCCGACCATCGGCCAGTCCTTCGCCCATGTCATGCAGAAGCAAATCGGAATAAGGCCAGATCAACTGAAAGCGGTGCGCTTTATTCGCGGCCTTTCGACTGGTCACGAATTTGGGTTGATGGCAGCTGGTGCATCCGGATTGATGGAAAACCTCCTTGCCCTTTAGAACCACAGGATCGTCAGCGTTGCGGCGGGCGGGGACAGCGAGGTTTTCAGAATAGAATGTAACCAGATCCAGGACCGGATCCGGCGCTTCGGTTGAGCCAAGGCGTTCCTGCTCACCATGGCGCATCTCGCGGCACGCACTTTGGTTTTGCGTGCAGTCTCCCCAGGGAGCAGGCTTGTCGGGCGAACCGATGCCGATGTCTCCGGAGAAGGCGTCGGCAGTTTGTGCGCGGACGTTGGCGTTTGAGGCTTTCCAGCCGAAGCGACCCTGTGTCAGGCCTCCGGTCTTAGGGTCGCGGACCACGCTGACCTTGCCGGAGATACCGTCGCCGTCGAGGTCTTCCGGGTCAGCAAGTTGTTCGATATCGCCGGGGTGTATCGCTTCCAAGAGGCCCATGCCGATCATGGGTGGAGCCACACGGGGTGAAATCAGGGTCTCGGGATGCATCGGGCCATAGCCGAGATCCCGCACGACGTAGGTGGGCTTTTGCAACACGGCGACTTCGCCACCATTCAGGGGAACCCTGATGTCTTCGAGCATGATGTCAAAGCGGCCCTCGCCGGCTAGGCCTGGCACCGCAAAGATTTGAAACTGGCCTCCGTAAGTCGGCTCGGGAATGCGCAGCAGCTTTTTGGTGTCAAGAAGCGCTTGCTGCCCCGGTGTCTGGGCCGGAACTGAGAGGCGTAGAAAAAGGGAGACAGCTTCGTGTCCGGGGAGCGGCGGACGGCCTCTTCCATCTTTCAGATGACATCCCTGGCAGGAGCGGGCGTTGTAGAGCGGCCCAAGTCCATCCGAAGCCTGAGTGGAAGAAGGCGAGGAGACCCAGAGCTTTTTGAACAGGCCGTTGCCGACCTTGAAAGTCTGTTCTTCTTCGAAGGTGATGTTCGCAGAAGCATGGGAAAAGGAATCCCGATTGACCCGTTTTCGCGACGTTGCAGCACCCCCGGACATGGGTTCGAACTGTTCCGGTTGGGAAAAATCATCGCTGTTGGCGACAATCCGTGCGACGCGCTTGCGGTCTTTCGGTGTCAGGTCATCTCTGTGGGGCAGGATTTCATCTGCGGTGGCGGGCAGGGCAATTGCCAAAGCCGCGAGCGCAGACAAACACCATCTGGTCGGTGTCATGTCAGTGCGTAGCCATTATGTTCGCGTCTCTTCGTTGACGCCGTGTGCCCCAATTCTAACACGGCATCAAGGCTGACACCGGCGGGCGGATGGACACTGCGTCCATTCGCCCGCCGATGATCACGGTTCTTACTGGAACACAGCGTTCGGGTTGTCGAGGCTGTCGGAACCTTCAAAGGCGATTGCTTCGAGGTTCAGAGTTTCGACGACCCGTTCGATGGACTTGGTCTGATCGACAAGTGCGTCAACCACGGCCTGAACGACTGCGTTACCTTCATCGTTGCCTTCGCCGATCATCTGGTCATAGGCCTCGCCGCCTTCGGCACGTGCCTTCATGACTTCAAATGCCGCCAGAGTGGCGTCGAGCTTAGCCTTCATTTCTTCGGCCAGGGCTGCGTCCTTCTCGGCGACGAGATCGGCAATGGAAGCACCGTCAACGTCGTTTCCTGCAACGCTCTTGTAAGAGCCGAAGTAGACGTTCCGGATGCCGACAACGTCGTTGTAGTGAGACATGTGGGTGTTGTCGGAGAAGCAGTCATGCTCTTCTTCCGGATCATGCAGCATGAGGCCGAGCTTGATGCGTTCGCCGGCGAGTTCGCCGTAGGACAGGGAGCCCATGCCGGTCAGGATGGTGGCGAGGCCGCCAGCTTCACCCTTGGCGCCGAGTTCTTCACGTGCTGCGCCACCGTCGGACCATGCAGCGACCATTTCTTCAAGATCGGTGATCAAAAGCTCGGTCGCGGCCTTCAGATAGGCAACACGGCGGTCGCAATTGCCGTTTGTGCAGTTGGCCGGATCGAAGTCGGTGGCTGGGCGGTTGCCGGCGCCAGCTTCGGTTCCGTTCAGGTCCTGGCCCCAGAGCAGGAACTCGATGGCGTGGTAACCGGTTGCGACGTTGGATTCGACTTCACCAGCTTCCTGCAGCTGCTCAGCCAGGAACACGGGCGTGATTTCCGTTGCATTGATGGTTTCGCCACCAACCTTGAGGCTCGCGTTTGCGATCACATTGGCCGCGTAGAATGCGTTTTCTTCGGATTCTTCGCCATATGAAGCATCAACATAGTCGATCAGGCCTTCGTCCAGCGGCCAGGCATTCACTTTGCCTTCCCAGTCATCAACAATGGCGTTGCCGAAGCGGTAAGCTTCAGTCTGCTGATAAGGGTTACGTGCTGCGATCCAGGCCGTACGGGCTGCCGCAAGTGTTTCATCGCTCGGGTTTGCGATGAGAGCATCGATCGCGGTCTTGAGTTCCTTAGCGGTCACCAGGGAGTCGGTGAAAGTTGCTTCAGCAACATCGCCGTATGTACCCAGGACGTCGGCTGGCGTTGCGGCCAAGGCGGGCATTGCGAATAGAGCCGTTGCGGCGAGAAGGCCGTACTTGATGGATTTCATGGTCAGTTTCCTCATTTTGTCGGGAGGCCGCGCTGCTGCTGCGGTCAGTGGTGAAATCGAGAGTTGAGTTTTTTCAAGGGGCACTCATCCAGGGTCATGCTGGACAGGTCGACCGTCTTGAGAAGAAGACCGCAGTCCTTGAGGGATGCGGCAAATTCGGTTGCGGCGAAGATCGTTTCTTCAAGCCCTTCCTCGGCGACAAGTGCTGCACTGATGCGCGCAACTGCGTCTGGATCGTCGACCTGCGCCGCTGCGACAAGAGCGGCCAGGAGACACTCGTCCTGACACAGCTTTTTGCATTCATACGGGAAGAGGCAGAAATGGCGTGCCCCATAGGTGTTGAGGGCGCGGGTGTAGCAGGAAAGCTCCGATACTGGTCGGCGGGCGCGGCTCTTGCCAAGTTCGCCGACATAAAGGTCCCAGGCCATTTCCCAGCAGCTGATGTCGCCGGTCGAGAACCCTGTCATGTACCGGCGCACACCCTCGACCACGAGCCATTCCGCTCGTTCCTGAATGTCGATTGGCGATGCCGATCGGGTCATGCCGGTGTCTCCTGAGGTCTTTCGCGCCCGAAATCTCCTAGCGGCAGAAATCATTTTATGAATATCTAAGTCAAGTATAAAACGCAGAAAAAACAATAGATTAGAATTGTTCAAAACAGGGAGTCGGCGCTGCGAATTGAGAACTTTGTAAAATTTCGAATGTTGTAAACCTAGAACGAACCCTTAGCTCATAAAGTCTGTTAGCCTTGCTGGGAGCGAACTCTTAGCTTCAGATGCGGACGGCTTGGTTATATGCTTGGCCGGTCGTGAAGAAACACATATTCTGGTCGGACGTTATTCATGCTCACTGCCTTCAAACAATTCCTTCGTGAAGTAACTACCGGCGACAGCGGCAAAGTAAAATTTGCCGAAGACGACAAACGTCTTGCGGCTGCCGCCCTTCTTTTTCACCTGATCGACGTTGATGGGGTGATTGAGGACGCGGAAAGTCAAAAACTGCGGGAAATTTTGCAGGCCCACTACGGGCTGGATGATGCAGAGACGACCGAACTGATCAAGGCTGCGAAGCAGCGCGACAGCGAAGCGGTCGATCTTTACGGCTTTACCTCAGTGCTCAAGCGGTCCACAGACGAGAGTGAACGTTTGGCGATCGTGGAGATGATGTGGGAAATCGTCTATGCTGACGGCCATGTCCACGAATTTGAGGACAACACAATCTGGCGAGTGGCCGAGTTGCTTGGCATTTCCACGCGGGACCGCATGGTGCTTCGACAAAAGGTCGCCAAAACAGCGCCTGAAAGCGGTGAAGGCTCTTAAGGCTGGGCGACTGATCGACGTTGATGGCGGTGCAAGGACCTCGTTTGCTGCGTGCTCGCGCGCACTAATGAGTTCGAACATTGATATGAACGTGCGAAAAGGCTCGACCGATCTTCAAAATGGGCTACACTTTAATGCCATGA